>CALCJH010000059.1 GCA_937967775.1 uncultured bacterium
GCTGGTGGATCCGGCGCACCGCGTGGTGGAATGGATGCTGCAGGATCTGGAGGACAACATCTTCCTGAGCAAGGAGAGCGGCTACGCCGTGCAGGACGAGCGCGCCGCATTCTTCGACTTCGGAGGGATGAACCTGCAGCCTTGTCTTTGCCCGAACGCCATGGCGCATCTGCGGCGTGACGAGGTGCCCCACTTCATCCGGGTCTTCTACAACACCTTCTGGGCCAGCTTCTATACGGATACTGTCTGCTTTGCGGAGTGGGTGCCGCACTTCGGACGGGGAGGCGGGCCTCTTTACAAGACCCCGGACGAGTGCAAGTTCGTTCAGTTCATGCGCAACGCGCTTGTCTACGAAGAGGGCGACGAGTTGCGGATCGGAATGGGTGTGCCACGGCAGTGGATGCAGGACGGCAGGGAAGCCCGCCTGGAGCGGGGCGGGACGTTCTTCGGGACGATCAGCGTGCTCATTCGTTCGCGCGCCGCGGAAGGGCGCATCGAGGCGCAGCTTGACCTGCCGTCCCGCAATCCGGCTGCCTCGGCTGTGCTGCGGCTGCGCCACCCGGACGGCCTGCCGTTGAGGCGTGTCACGGTGAACGGAATGGAGCACACCGCATTCGATTCCGCCCGGGAGCTGATCACCCTGCCCGCCACAGCCGGGAGGCTGGACGTCGTGGGCTTTTTCTGAGGGGACGGGCGCTTCGAGGAGGTGCCGATGAATGCGGTCGTCGTTCTTGCCCTTGCCGGTGCCCTGATGCTTGCCGGGCCGCATCCGGCCTGCCGGGCCGGGGAGAGTTCCGGGCTTCTTCAAAAGCACGGAGTCCGAGGGGACGGGGTCACCGATGACACAAAGGCGCTGCAGGCTGCAATGGAAGAGCTGGCGGAAAGGGGCGGCACGCTGCGTCTGCCCGCCGGCCGCTATCTCGTCGCGGGCAGCCTGCAGGTTCCGGCGGGGGTTGCCATCCAGGGCGAATACGACTTCCCCCGGTGGTCTTCGCCGCTGAGTGGGACGGTCATTCTTGCGACAGGTGGCCGGGGGGACGAGGAGGCTCCGCCGCTCTTCGACCTCGGCCACTCGAGCGCCGTGCGCGGAATTACGATTTACTACCCGGAGCAGAAGACCTCCGACATCCGCCCGTACCCGTGGACCTTCCGTCTGCAGGGCCACGACAACACGGTGGAAAACGTTACGCTGATCAACAGCTACAACGGCATCCGCACGGGTCCGGCCAATAACGTTCGACACCGCATCAAAAGCGTTTACGGTTGCGTGCTGCGGCGTGGCATCTTCGTGGATTTCTGCACGGACATCGGGCGGATCGAGAACGTCCAGTTCCACTGCCACTGGTGGTCCGCGCCGGAGGTGGAGGGGTCCTGGGAACCGGTGTTCCAGTATATGTGGCGCAATCTCGAGGCCTTCATCTTCGGCCGCACGGACTGGGAATATGTGACCAATACGTTCGTCTTCCCGGTCAAGACCGGTTACCGGTTCATCGCCACTCCCCACGGGGCGGCAAACGGCCAGTTCTGCGGCATTGGTTCGGATGCCTCTCAGCGATGCTTGGTGGTGGAGTCCATCCAGCCGATGGGGCTACTGATCACCAACGGCCAGTTTGTCTCGTTCACCGGGGATGATCCGGTGCAGGTCGTCATCGAGGAGTCCTCCGCGGGCAGCGTGCGGCTGGTGAATTGCGCTTTCTGGGGACCGTCCAACCAGAATGTGGTCATGAAGGGGCAGGGTTTTCTCTCGCTGAACGACTGCTACCTGGGCAGCGACCGGCAGCCGCCCTCGGGTAGGCCGCTTGTCGAGGCAAGCGGCGGCCGGTTGCAGGTCCGGGGGTGCTCCTTCAGCTCCGGGGGAACGTCCATCGCGCTTCGCGATGGAGTGAAGCACGCCATCATTAGCGAGAACAACGGGGTGGAGGGTGTCAGAGTCATAAATGAGGCAGGCTCACGAGCCATCCTCGTCAACAACGAGCCCGCGCCCTAATGGCGCGCGCCGGCGCTCATACGGAGTTCAGGGATATGCTACGCCGAATCTTCCTGGTTGCGATTGCCGCTGCGATTTTTAATGGCGCCGATGTCGTCCGCTGCGGTCCACTCTTTGACGACTATCTGAACTACGCCAGGCTTGGCGAGAAAGCCGCTCCTCCTTCGGGCGAGGTGATGCTGACGTCAGCGTCTCCGCTCGGGCAGACCTTCGCCGTGGCGCCCGGAACGGGAGAGATCTACCGCATCGGGCTTTATGTGAACAGCTCGGCGGAAACTTGGGCGCCTGATGAGACGGTCACCCTGACCCTCTACGATTCCCCCGGCAAGTCGCGGAAGCTGGGGGCGTTCTCCATTGATGGCACGATGTGCCGGGTGCAGGGGCTGCGCCATCACGACACGGACCGCGTGCTGCTGTTCCCCCTGCGCTCGAAACTGAGCGGGGAAAGCTCGCTTTACTTCGAGCTGACCGTCACCGGGGGAGACGGGCAGGTGCGGTTTCACACAGTCCCTGCGGAACGCTACCCCGGAGGGCGTGCGCGGTCCGCAGGCAGGGAGCAGGTGTTCAGCCTTGCGTTCGAAACCCACATCAAACCCGTTCCGGACCGTGAGGCCAACCTGCGGGCGTTCTTCGACCGCTTCGACCTGTCACTGCCGCAGCTCGCCGAGGTGAAGAAGGCGGTGGACGCGGGCGACTGGGAGGAGGCCATTGCCGCGCTTGTGCGCCACTTCCGCAGCCGCTCCGAGCTCTTCGACGAAAGCATCATGGATCCGAAACCAGACCCGTCCTATGACCGGACGGCCGCGGACCGTTTTATGGCGCAGAAACTCTGGTGTGGCGAAGGGGACAGCCTGAAGGTTGTGCCGTGGCGGCTTCAGAGCTACTGGCATCCTGAATCGCCTGAATGCGGCCAGAAGTTCGAGCCATGGATCTACGGCTGGCAGATCGAACGGACGCTATGGGGCGCCTATTCCGCAACCGGCGACGAGAAATACGCGCGTGCGGGAATGGACTTCCGGATCCAGTGGGTGCTGGACAACTGCCCGAGCCCGAAGGTCACGGGCATCGAGGCGGCTCACCAGGTGTGGAACGAGCTGGCGGCCACCAGCCGCGCTCCGGGCCATCTGGCCTATGTTTTCTCCCGCGTCTTCAAGTATCCTGGCTTCTCCAACGACGAGCAGCTCATCTACTTTATGCACTGGTACGATAACGCCGAGTTTCTGCTGGGGACGGATGTGGGAGGCAACTGGCTGGCTCAGGCGGCCACCGGCCTGTATGAGTTCGGGCGGACCTTTCCCGAGTTCAGACGAAGCGGCGAGTTCGCATCGTGGGGAGCGGATAAGCTGATCCAGGTCTCGCTGGAGACTGTCCGGCCCGACGGCACGCAGCACGAGGCCGCCATCAAGTATCACGCGATGGTGGCCCGCCGCCTGAAGGCCCTGATGGACGATTACTCCCGGGGCGAGACAAAACTGGACGAGACTGTGGTCCCCCGGCTGAAACGCAACCTTGCCGGAATGTACGAATGGATGGCGCACACCCTCCAGCCGGATGGCTTCGTGGTGATGTGCGGGGACTCCTGGCACGAGGACTACCGCGAAGAGCTGGCGGATGTCGGACGGAAGGTGGGACGTCCGGACTTCGTCTGGATCGCAACCAACGGAAAAGAAGGCAAGCCTCCCGCCGAGACCTCCAAGAGTTTCCCGGACGGCGGCTATTTCATCCTGCGAAGCGACTTTGGCGGCGATGGCAGGGCGTTCGAGGATGCGCGGCAGCTTTACGTGCACAATGGCGGATGGGTGGGCAGCCACGGCCACTGGGATCTCCTCTCGGTCGCGCTCTATGCTTACGGGCGCACTCTGCTGATAGACCCGGGCGGAATGTGGCAGGCGCCGGAAGGCCATCCGGACACCTACTGGCAGAGCAGAGTGCACAGCATGCTGGTGGCGGACGGTCTTGACGTCACCCGCGATCCCGGCCCCAACTGGTGGATGGCCGCAGAGGGTGTGGACTACCTTGACGGAAAGCACTTCGGCTATGCCCGACGGGGCATCCCCGAAGTGCGCCGGCGCATCCTGTTCATGAGGCCGGACTATTACCTGATAGACGACTCAGCCTCGGCCGACCGGGATGTCCAGTGGGATCAGAACTGGAACATCCTGGCCCCGGATGTCCGCACGGACGCCTCTGCCGGGCTGATCGAGACCACTTTCGAGGATGGTCGTGGCAACCTGATCATCCGGCGGGCTGACACGGAGCCGGCGGCCATCGAAAAGCGTCGCGGATATGTCCCGCTCTCGGAGGACGAGACGTTGACAGAGACCACCATCGCCTCCTTCCGCCGAACCGGCCGCGGCGCGCGCTTCACCACGGTGCTGTATCCCTATAAGGGTCGGCGTCCGGATCTTGACGTCCAGCCGGTGCCTGTGGATGGAGGCGCGGACGGCATGGTGCGTGCCGTGCGGGTTTCTGGGCGCGCGGGCGTGGACTTTGCCGTGTTCGGGGATGCTGCGCTCGGCGAGCTGAGCTTCCGTGACGGCCAGCACCGGCTGAACGGAGATATGCTAGCGGTTCGGACGCGGGACGGACGCCGGATCCTGAGCTACTCCACCTTCCGCGCCCGCCGTGCGGTGTTCAGCGGGCGGGAGTTGATGCGCTGTGCGAACCCTCAGTTGATTCTGGACGTCGCGTTCCGGCAGGATGGCACGGTCGCGATCACGGCGCGGGAGAAGGATCCTTCGCTGGTGGTCTGGGTGGGAGACGCAAGGCGCATTCTGGTGAATGGTCAGCCGGCAGCGGGCAGGCCGTCCGGCGGCTATCTGCGGGTGTTCCCTGGTGAGCTTGAGGCGGTGGTCGTGGACGACAGCTCCCCCGGGTTCCAGCGGATGACCGAGGGAACAAAGTGGACGCCGCTTGTCCATCCCATCGGTTACGGCTACACCTATACCTATCACGTTATCCGTCCCGAGTGGCGGCCGGAGGGCCGGTATACGGCTGTTGTGCCGAAAGCGGGGGAATACCGCATCCAGGCCTACGTGCCCGATATCGCCATCGGCCGTCCGAACGCGGTGGAATACGGCGTGTATGGTTCTCCCGTCCGCCCGGTGGTTGCGGGAGGGGCAGTTCTGGAGGTGCGACAGGGAGAGCCGGGCGAAGGCAGGTCGCGGATCTTTACCGTGGATCAGTCCCGCCTGCGAAACGAGTGGCTGGACCTGGGCGTCTGGCGCTTCGAGCAGGGGACGCAACCCGTCCTCTCCGTCCGCAACGTCTCGGATGAGAACGGCCCGTTCCTGGTGTTCGACGCGGTCCGGTTGATCCGAGGGCGATAGAGGGGACGGCTCGGCACTTCTCCTGGCGCCCGCCTCCTGAGACCCGAGCGTTTTCTTGACGCTGACGGCCGGAGGGCGGTATACTGCCGCCGGATCAGGCCATCCCGAGCAGGGCGGGACGGGGCCGGGCCCCTGGCAAGACTGGGGCAGCGAGGATTTCTGCGGTCGGACCTCGCGGGACTGTCTGGAGCGTGTCTCGCGGGGTCCTTTCTGTTGAATGGTATCCGGCACTCCGAAATGAGCGTGTCCACTCCGGCGATAGACAGCCTGCGCAAGCAGCGGGCCGCAATGCTCTCTGTCGGGTCCAATACCGCGCTTGTCATCGTGAAACTGGCTGTGGGACTCGCCATCGGATCGGTGGCGGTCATCTCAGAGGCGGTGCATTCCGCCATGGACCTGGTGGCGGCTCTCATCGCTTTCGCAGCCGTCCGCGCGTCCGGCCGGCCCGCCGATGCAGACCATCCCTTCGGCCACGGCAAGGCCGAGAACATCTCCGGAGCCATCGAGGCGCTGCTGATCTTTGCCGCGGCCGCCTGGATCGTCAGGGAGGCTGCCCTGAAGCTGGCGCATGCCGAAACCCTTGAGATGGCCTACTGGGGAGCCGCCGTCATGCTCCTTTCCTGCGTGGTAAACATCGCCGTCAGCTCCCATCTGTTCCGCGTCGCCCGCGAGACGGATTCCATCGCCCTGGAAGCCGACGCAGGGCACCTGAGGACCGACGTGTACACCTCCGCCGGAGTCATGTTCGCGCTGGGAGCCATCTGGGTCGGGGAGTCCCTGGTCCCCGGGGTGCATTTCCACTGGTTCGATCCCGTGGCCGCCATCGCGGTGGCCCTGCTCATCATCCGGGCCGCCTGGCGTCTGACAGCCGAGTCCGTGCGGGACCTGATGGACGCAAGCCTCCCACCCGAGGAGGAGCGTTGGATCAGGGACTATATCGCGCGTCTGACTCCCACCATCCGGGGCTACCATCGCCTGCGCACCCGTAAGGCTGGAGGGCGCAGGTTCATAGAGTTTCATCTACTGGTGGAGTCGGACATGAGCGTGGAGGATGCCCACCGCATCTGTGACGTTATGGGCTGCGACATCGAAGAGCGCTTCCCGTTCTCCAGTGTCACCATCCACGTCGAGCCCTGCAACGGAGACTGCAAGCCCAACTGCCGGGCCGGCTGTTTGCTCAGTCGCGAAGAGCGCGAGGAACTCTGGCCCGGCACAGGAGAGAAGGGTGGATTCGGGCAGGAATGACCTTTTCGGCTGTGGAAGCCTTCTTTTAAGCAAGCCGTCCTCTCCAGGACGGCGGCTTTCACGTACAGGACGGGGAGAGACGCGATATCTATGCCATACCGAGGACCGCTCACTTTCACCAAAGACAGCATCATCCTGAACAAGATCCGCCGGCGCAAGGACGAAATCATGGGCTACATGGTCTCCGGCCTGACGCCCATCACGGACATCGTTTACCGCGAGACGCCCGAGTTCGAGCGCATCGAGGAGGCTCTGGCGGCGAAGGATTTCCGGCCCATCAGCGTGGGAGACTGGTGGGGCGGGGGTGGGATGAATGCGTGGTTCCGGCTGCGCATCCGGGTGCCGGAATCCTTTGCGGGACGGGAAGTGGCTGCATATCTGGACTTCAGTGGAGAGGCTTGCGCCTTTCTGGATGGCAAGCCTTTTCAGGGAGTGGACGGCAACCACCAGGAGCTGCTCTTGCTGAAAAAGGCGCGGGGGGGAGAGGAGTTCGAGCTGGTGGTGGATGCCAGCTCCATTCTCTGGCACTCGCCGCACGACCCCGCCAAGCGACGGTTCGCGAGGGCCGAGATCGGGGTCCGCAACCCGGAAGTCCAGCGCTACTGGTTCGATCTGGAGGTGCTGTATCTGCTGGCGTTGCAGCTGCCGGACGACAGCCCCCGGCGGGCGAAGATCATCTACACGCTCAACAAGAGCGTGGATGCTTTCGATTACCACAACACGGATGACGCCTCACTGCGCGCATCGGCCATCCGCGCGCGGAAGATCCTCCAACCTCTGCTGGAGTGCCCCGCTTCCGCCAGCGCCACTACGGTGGCGGTGCACGGCCATTCGCATATAGACGTGGCCTGGCTGTGGCCTTATCGCGAGACCAAGCGCAAGTGCGCGCGTACCTTCTCCACCGTGATGCGGCTGATGGAGCAGTACCCCGAGTACATCTTCAGCCAGAGCCAGGCGCAACTGTACAAGTTCACCAAAGAGCAGTATCCGGCGCTTTATGAGGAGATCAAGAAGCGGGTCAAGGAGGGACGGTGGGACGTTACCGGCAGCATGTGGGTGGAGGCCGACTGCAATCTGAGCTCCGGTGAATCGCTCATCCGGCAGGTTCTCTTTGGAAAGAACTTCTATATGGATGAGTTCGGGATCGAGACCGACGTCCTGTGGCTGCCGGATGTGTTCGGCTACTCCGCTGCGCTACCCCAGATCCTGCGCAAGGCTAGGGTGCCGTATTTCTCCACCATCAAGATCAACTGGAGTCAGTTCAACACTTTCCCTTACAACACGTTCTACTGGAAGGGGATAGACGGTTCCAGGGTACTGGCGCATTTCCCGCCTACCACGGACTATAACGCCTATCCCGAGCCGGGCAAGCTGCTTCAGCAGGTGCGAGAGTTCAAGGAGAAGGACCGCTGTGACGAGTCCCTTCTCAGCTACGGATGGGGCGACGGAGGAGGCGGTCCCGACCGGCGGCATCTGGAGTTCCTGCAGCGTTCGAAGGATCTGGAAGGGCTGCCGCGATGCATCCAGAAGAAGGTCACGGATTTCTTCCACTCCATTGATGATCCGCAGATAGACTATCCCGAGTGGGTGGGCGAACTGTATCTTGAGCTGCACCGCGGAACCTACACCACCCAGGCCCGGAACAAACGTTATAACCGCAAGGCCGAGTTTCTTTACCGGGATGCGGAGCTGCTGTCCTGCCTGGCGATGCCCCTGGGATTCGAATATCCTGCCGCCGAGCTGCGGGAGAAGTGGGAGGACATCCTCTGCAACCAGTTCCACGATGTCATTCCCGGGAGTTCCATCCGCCTTGTTTACGAAGATACGGACCGGATGTATCCGGAGATCTTCCGGGTGGGGGAGGATGCCGCCGGCCGGGCGCTGGAGCGGATCGCCCGCAACGTGGATACCCGCGGAGAGGGCTTCCCACTTCTCGTGTTCAACACCCTGCCCTGGGAGCGCAAGGCCGTCGTCAGCGTCCCCGCGCCGGAGGATGCTCCGCGCGCTGTGGTGGGGCCCGATGGCCAGGAGGTTCCTGCGCAGCGCTCAGGGAATCAGCTATTATTCCCGGCCAGCGTGCCTTCCACAGGCTACGCTGTCTATCGCCTGCTCGAGCGGGAGCCGGTCCCTTCGCGCAATCCTCTGAAGGTCAGCCGGACCACACTGGAGAACGCCTGGTTCCGTGTGAAGCTGGATGCGAAGGGTACCATCGTTTCGCTGCTTCACAAGGCCACCGGGCGGGAGCTGGTGAAGCCGGGTGAGCGCGCCAATCTGCTCCGGCTCTATGAGGACAAGCCCATAGACTGGCCGGCCTGGGACATAGACTTCTTCTATGAAGACAAGTGGGTGGACGTAACGCAGACGGACTCCCTTGAGGTTGTGGAAGAAGGTCCGGTGCGCGCAACGCTGGAGGTGCGCCGTTCGTTCAGCCGCTCACGTCTCTCGCAGCGCATTATCATCTACGCGGACTCCCCCCGCATAGACTTCGAGACCTGGGTGGACTGGCACGAAAAGGATCGCGTGCTGAAAGCTCTGTTCCCTGTGGACGTCAACGCGAGCGAGGCGCGCTATGAGATCCAGTTCGGCAACGTCACGCGGCCCACTCACACCAACACCAGCTGGGATTTCGCGCGCTTCGAGGTCTGTGCGCATCGCTGGGCGGACATCTCGGAGGAAGGCTTCGGGATGAGCCTGATGAACGACTGCAAGTACGGGCACCACACGAAGGGCAGCGAGATGCGCCTGACCC
Organism: uncultured bacterium; assembly: GCA_937967775.1. Lineage (GTDB taxonomy): Bacteria > Armatimonadota > UBA5829 > DSUL01 > DSUL01 > CALCJH01. The sequence goes on from CALCJH010000059.1 coordinate 9,311, forward strand.
TGTTGCGTGCCCCGAAGGAGCCGGATCCTGAAGCCGACATGGGCGAGCACGTGTTCACGTATTCCATCATGCCGCACGCCGGGGATTACGTAGAGGCCGGAACCGTGCGCGAGGCATACGGCCTGAACGTGCCGATGCGAGTCTTGCCCGTGGAGCCTTCGGAAGGCTCTCTGCCTCCTGTGAAGTCGTTTCTCCGGGTGGACAGCGAACACGTTATTCTGGAGACGGTCAAAAAGGCGGAGCGGGAGGACACTGTCATCCTCCGTTGTTATGAGTGCCACAATCGCCGCGGGACGGTGACGGTATCGGTGGATCTGCCGTTCAGCCGCGTGTACGAATGCGATCTGATGGAAGACAATCTGGAAGAGGTACCGTCGAGCAGCGGCTCTTTTACCTTCCAGATCCGTCCCTTCGAGATCAAGACGTTCAAGCTGGTTCGCTAGCATCGGGTTCGGGCTGTTGCTTTCCAGAGGTGCCGAGGCATTGTGAGTCTGGCGATGCGCGCATCCATCTGCCGGAGGAATTGCGCTCGCTGTCCGATGAACTTTGCCGATACCGCACTGCCGGCTGATGGTAAAGAGGAGTCCAATGCCCAGAGAGACAATGACCTCCCGCGAGCGGTGGCTTGCCGTGCTGACCCGCCAGAAACCCGACCGCGTGCCGATGGATTACTGGGCCACCGGCGAGGCCACGGAGAAGCTGTGCGCACATCTTGGCTGCACATACGATGAGATGCTCCAGCGCTTGCATATAGACCGCCCTGTGAGCGTGGGGCCGGCCTACATCGGTCCTCCACCGAAGGAGGGAACGGACATCTGGGGCCTGCGACGCCGGACGGTGGACTACGGAACCGGCGTCTACAGTGAGGTTGTGGGTGAACCGCCGCTCGCCAGGTTTTCGTCACCGGAGGAGATCGAGGCGAACTACCGCTGGCCCCGCGTGGATGACTGGGATTTCTCCGTGCTGCCGGATCAGGTGAAGGGCAAGGAGCATCTACCGGTGCAGGGCGGCGGCTCGGAACCGTTCCTGGTGTATAAACTCCTGCGCGGCGAGGAGCAGGCGTTCATAGATCTGGTGGAGAACCCAGAGATCGTCCACTACTGCCTGGACCGTCTTTTCGATCTGGCCTACCAGACCACGCTGCGCATCTTCGAGACCATACCCGGCGTCGTCATGATCACCTATGTGGCGGAGGATCTGGGCGGACAGGAAGGATTGATGTATTCGCCCGCACAGATCCGGGAGTTCCTGCTGCCGCGCATGAAGCGCATGATGGATCTGACGAAGCAGCACGGCTCCTTCGTGTTCCACCACTCCGACGGGGCCATCCGGGACATCCTTCCGGATCTCATCGAAGCTGGCATCCAGATTCTCAACCCCGTGCAGTGGCGTTGCCGGGGAATGGAGCGGGAAGGTCTGAAGCGCGACTTCGGGGACCGGCTCATCTTTCACGGAGGAGTGGACAATCAGCAGACTCTGCCTTTCGGGACCGTTGAGGATGTGCGTCAGGAGGTGCTGGACAACCTTCGCATCCTGGGCGAAGGCGGTGGCTACATCCTCGCGCCGTGCCACAATATCCAGGCGGTGGGGCCGGCTGAGAACGTTGTGGCGATGTATGAGACCGGTTACGAATACGGGTGGCAGTAGCGGTGGTCGGATCTTCTGCGTTCTCGCCGATGTGCAAGGCTCCGTGGTGGTGCCCGGATAAGCGCCGGGCCTGCCGGGTTTCGAAATAACCTGCGGCGGAGCGCTGCGTGTGCTTTAAGGCTGAGTGGAGAGATTCTCAGAATGCCCCTGATCTCAAGCCCCGAATGGGAGAGGTCGCGCGAGCGGTTCACCGCCTGGTGGAATCAACAGGCCGTGGACCGCGTCCTGCTGCAGGTCATCGCCCCTGCCGATGATCCTCCTCCTGCCCCCGCGCCCGAGCCGGAGTCCCTGCAGCAACTGTGGCTGGATGCGGACTGGCGCATTCGCCGCTTTGAATGGGATATGGCGCGGACCTTCTACGGAGGTGACGCTTTCCCTTACCTGGACACCCACATCGGACCGGGTACAATGTCCCTTTATCTGGGCGCCCGCCCGGAATTCAGCCCGGGCACGGTGTGGTATCATCCCTGCATTCCGGACATCCGCACGGCCGACGTCCCGGAACCGGATCCGGACAATCCCTACTGGCTGTTCAGTCAGGAGTTCGCGCGCCTCGGGAAGGAGCGTCTCCAGGGGCGGGCGCTGGTCAGCTTTCCGGATCTCATCGAGGGGCTGGATACGCTCTCCAGCCTGCTGGGGAACGATGCCCTGCTCTTCGCGCTGATGGACGCCCCGGACCACGTTCACCGGTTTCAGGACGCCCTCACGGACATCTACTTCGACTTCCACGACCCGCTTTACAATATCATCCGGGATGAGCACGGGGGCTGCTGTTTCTCCGCGTTCAACACGTATGCGCCCGGACCGATGGCCAAGGTGCAGTGCGACTTCAGCGCGATGATTTCTCCGGCCATGTTCGCGGAGTTCGTCGTGCCGTATCTGGAGGAGCAGTGTGCCCGGCTGGACTACGCGGTCTATCATCTGGACGGACCTTGCTGTCTTCAGCACCTGGACCTGCTCCTGGAGATACCCACTCTCCACGCCATCCAGTGGACTCCCGGCGCCGGTCAGCCCTCAGCTTGCTGGGCGGGCTATATCCCGATGTACCGCCGCATCCGGCAGGCGGGAAAATCCGTCATGGTGCGTGGCGGCACGCCGGAGGAGGCGCGCGCTCTGGTGGAGGACCTGGGACCGGAGGGCCTGGACATCCTGCTGTGGGTGGACAGCCAGGAGACAGCGGAGAGAGTGGTGCAGGATGCCTTGAACTGGAGGCGGACGAAGTGACGGAGCCTGTCTGCCGGACGCTGAGCGAGGATCTGCTGGAGAGCGTCCGCCAGCTTCACAACGAGACCTGCCGTTATGACACTCTGGACTTGGAGACCTTCCGTCACAAGACCCTGGAGGACCCGGACTTCGATCCCGCGCTGGCGCCTGTTCTTCTGGAAGCCGGACGGCCGGTTGCGTGGATGATGGCGGTCTGCCGGCGGGAGGAAGACCGGGTGCGGGCGGGCATCAAGATGTTCGGTGTGGCTCCCGACTGGCAGGGCAGGGGGCTTGCGAACAGACTTCTGGGGCAGGTGGAGGCCGGATGTCTGGCACGGGGGGCGCTCGCTCTGGATGTCGGCTTCACCCGCCCGAACTACCTGACGGCCGGGATAGATCCCCGCTATACCCCGGCGGTGGCATTCCTGATGCGCCGCGGGTACCAGCGCACAGGCGAGACCTTCAACATGGACGTGGACCTGTCCACATCGGACTGGCAGGCACCAGAACTGGAGGAGAAGCTCGGCAGTCAGGGCATCGTCTGTCGAAGGCTGGGTCCGGAGGACCGGGGGGCGCTGGAGGCGTGTTTTGACCGGGAGGGCACGTCGGCCGGATGGCGATATCAGATCCTGCGCGCCGCTTCCCTGGAGCCTCCACGGGTGTTCATTGCGGAGCGTGAGGGGGAGGTTGTCGCATTTGCGGCCTTCGACGCCGTAAGGCCGGGCTGGTTCGGCCCGATGGCGACGTCCACCGCGTTGCGCGGAGGGGGGATCGGGACCCTGGTGTATCTTCGTTGCCTTCAGGATATGAAGTCCCTGGGCTACCGGGTGGCGGTCATCAATGCGGTCGGTCCGCTTCCGTTCTATTCGCGCGTCTCCGGCGCGGTGGTCAGCCGCGTGTTCTGGCGGATGTCGAAGCAGCTTGCCTCACCGCACTCTAAGGCCTGACTGTCCGCCCGCAGGGCTCCTGCAGCCCCCGCGCTCGGAGAGTAGTTCTGTGTGCCGGGTCGGATGAGCTGTCCGCCGGGTGCGGGCCGGGCGAGACCGCCCTCCTTCGGTGCGTTGCCCCGGTGCGCGCGGCAGCCGGCGCGCTACTCGGGCGGGGCGGGAGCGACTCGCGTGGTCTTGCAACAGAAAATGCACTCTTATTTGACAGTCTCCGGCCCGGGTGCTAACATCTTAGGGACTCACACAGTGGAGAATACACACACCCAGCCGGCTGGTGAAGGGGCCGGCCTTATTTGCGCAGGAGGAAACGGCAGTAATGCCTCTCCCTAAGGAAAAGAAGACCGAGATCATCGGCGACCACAGGACCCACGAAGCGGATACCGGTTCTCCGGAAGTGCAGGTTGCTCTCCTTTCCGCGCGGATCGCTCAGTTGACCGAGCACCTGAAGGAGCACAAGAAAGACCACCATTCCAGGCGCGGGCTCCTGATGCTGGTGGGCAAGCGGCGCCGCCTGCTCAACTACTTGAGCAAGAAGGACATTGACCGCTACCGCCAGCTCATCGCCAGGCTCGGGCTGCGCAGATAGGGGAAAGAACCAGAGAACGTATGGAAAAACATGAGATCGCGCTGGAGCTCGGCGGCAAAGAGCTCCGGGTGGAAACAGGCCGCGTCGCCAATCAGGCGAACGGGGCTGTTCTGCTGTACACAGCCGACACAGTCATGCTGGCCACCGCCACCATGACGAAGGCCGCGCGGGAAGGAATAGATTTCTTCCCGCTCATCTGCGACTACGAAGAACGCAAATACTGCGTCGGAAAGATTCCGGGAGGGTTCGTCAAACGAGGCGGGCGGCCCTCCGAACGAGCCATCCTCACCTCCCGCCTCATTGACCGCCCCCTGCGCCCCCTCTTCCCCGACGGAATGCGAAACGAGGTCCAGGTTATCGTCATGCCCCTTTCCGTGGACCTGGAAGCCGTGCCGGACGTGACGGCTGTCAATGCTGCCGCGTTCGCTCTGGCCGTCTCGGACATCCCGTTCAATGGGCCTGTGGCGGCTGTCCGAGTGGCGCGGGTGGAAGGGGAGATGATCGTCAACCCGACGTTCGAGCAGACCCGCCAGGCGGATATTGACCTGGTCGTCGCCGGGACGCCCGACCTCGTGAACATGATCGAATGCGAGGCGTCTCAGGCTTCCAACGAGGATATCGTTGCCGCCATTGCGCTGGCGCACGAGAACATCAAGGTTCTCTGCGACGCCCAGGTGGCGCTGGCCGAGAAGGTGGGCAAGGTCAAGGCCGAGCCTGTCCTCAAGCTGCCGGACCCGGAGATCGTGGAACGCATCCGCTCCGAGTTCCTGGCGGATATCACCTCCGCCATCTGCGATCCGGACAAGGCTGCCCGGGAGTCCGCTCTGGACGACCTGGTGGCGGAGATTACTCAGAAGCTTGTGGAGGCCTATCCCGAGCGCGAGGCGGACATCGCCCAGGCGGCGGACAAGGTGATCAAGGCCGAGGTGCGGCGCCTCATCCTGGATGAGGGCAAACGCCCGGACGGGCGGGACGCGGACACTGTGCGGCCCCTGAGCGCCGAGGTGGGCATCCTGCCGCGGGTGCACGGATCCGGCCTGTTCACGCGGGGCCAGACTCAGGTGCTGACCACACTCACCCTGGGGGCGGTGGATGAAGCGCAGATCGTCGACGGCATCGAGGAGGACACGGTCAAGCGCTACATGCACTACTACAACTTCCCGCCCTTCTCGGTGGGCGAAGTGCGTCCCCTGCGGGGGCCGGGCCGTCGGGAGATCGGCCACGGAGCCCTGGCGGAGAAGGCTCTGCGGCCCGTGGTGCCGGACGAATCCGAGTTCCCGTATGCCATCCTGCTGACCAGCGAGGTGCTGGAGTCCAACGGGTCCACCTCCATGGCCAGTACTTGCGCATCGTCGCTTGCCCTGATGGACGCTGGAGTGCCCATCAAAGCTGCCGTGGGCGGCATCGCTATGGGCATGATCTCGAACGGAGAGCGCTACACCATCCTGACGGATATCCAGGGGATGGAAGACTTCTCCGGTGACATGGACTTCAAGGTCGCCGGCACCCGCGCCGGCGTGACGGCCATTCAGCTGGATACCAAGATCCGGGGGTTGACGCTCCAGCAGGTTCGGGAGACCATCGAGAAAGCCACTGCGGCCAGGATGACCGTGCTGGATGTGATGGACGCCTGCATTGACAGGCCGCGACCCGAGCTCAGCCGCTACGCGCCGCGCGTCATCATGATCGAGATCCACCCGGACAAGATCGGCGACGTCATCGGCCCCGGCGGCAAGATTATCAAGAAGATCGAGGCGGACACCGGCGCCAAACTGTCCATAGAGCAGGACGGCCGGGTATTCATCACCTGCACGGATGCCGAAGGCGGAGAGCGAGCCGCGAAGATCGTTCAGGATCTGACGCGCGAGGTGCGTGTGGGAGAGACCTTTTTGGGCACGGTGGTGCGCACGGCAACCTTCGGAGCGTTCGTGGAGCTGCTGCCCGGGAAGGACGGCCTGCTGCGCATCCAGGAGATGTCGGACCAGCGGATCGGCCGCACCGAGGACGTCCTGAACGTCGGCGACGAGGTGATGGTCAAGGTCGAAGAGATCGACGACATGGGCCGGATCAACCTCTCGCGCCGGGGGCTGGTGGCGCAGGGTCTGGCCGAGCCGCTGACGGTCAAACCCGGCGGGGCACCTGCCTCACAGGACGAACGTCGGCCCGGCGGGCACGACAGGGGCGGCCGTGGCGGAGGCGGCGGCAGAGACCGGGATCGCGGAGGCCGCGACAGGCAGGATCGCCCGCAGAACCGGGACCGGGGCGGAAGAGACCGCCGTGACGAGCGCCCGCAGCAGCAACAGCAGCAGCGTCCCCGCCCGGATCACAATGTCACTTCCTTGCCGGAAGAGCCTCGCCCACCTCAGGCGCGGTTCCGTCCCAAGCAGTAATCCGGAATACAGGCAGAAATGCAAGGCCGCGGCTTGATGAAGCCGCGGCCTTTTTCCGTCAGGGAAAGCTGGCAGAGGCTGTTCGGCCGATCAGACTTGTCTTATTCTCCTCCCACTGCGGCAACGGCTGGAGAGAGCCGCGCCAGGCCAGTGGTATGGCCGATCTGTACGTTGTAGAGGCGCGCCAGGGTCTGCGGAATGTCCACATTGTCCGTAGCCTTTGCCAGTGCTTCGGCCCCCGGGCCGTATGCCCACAGGGGCACCTTCGCAGAGGTATGCGACC
>CALCJH010000060.1 GCA_937967775.1 uncultured bacterium
GTTGAACAGGACGCCCAGGTATTCCGCGCCCACCTGATCCAGCCTCATTCGGAACTCAGCCTCCGCACCGGACGGGGCAACTCCGGCCGACTGCACCAGCAAGGTCCTCTTGATGATCGCCGCCAGCACAGTAGCGTCCGCGAACGAGGCCCCCGCGGGACTGTCGAACACGACAAAATCGGCCACTGCCGCAGCATCGGCCACGAAGCGCTCCATCGCCTCTCCACGCAGCAGGCGAATAGGATTATCCGGCTGCGGGCCGGCCGGCACCAGCAGCAGACCTTCCACTCGAGTGGGGACTGCGACGTCCTCAAGCGCAGCCCCGCCGGACAGCACGTTGGCCAGTCCCCTGGAGTTATCCACTCCAAAGAGGACGTGCTGGGTCGGGTTGCGCAGGTCTGCGTCCACGAGAATGACTCTCGCGCCGTCGCCGGCCAGCGCGATGGCGAGGTTGCTTGCGGTGGTAGATCGCCCCGCCCGCGGCGCAGCACCGGCCACGAGTATGGCGCCTTTCCCGGCTTCCTGAGAGGCCAGGTGCCAGAGCTCCGCCGTCAGCATCTCGTAGCACTCGCGCAACCCGGAGGAGGGCAGCGCCTTCAGCAGGGTCGGACTTCTGGAGATGGGAACCATCGTGACCACCGGCAGCCCGAGGAGATCTTCCACCTGGTCGGGGGTGCGCACAGTGGTGTCTATGTAGTCCAGCAGAAGCACCACGGCAAACGCAAGCAGCAGGCTCAACGGCAATGCCAGAGCGAGCTGGAGCTTGCGGCTGGTTGCCGGCTTGGGGTCTATGACGCCAATGATGCTGATGTCGCCGGCACGGTAGGGCTCGTTCTCGCGGATGCGGGCTTCTTCCAGCTTGTTCTTGAGCAAAGCGAAGGTCTGCTCCGCAGTCTGAACCTCCACAGTCCGGAGCGCCACCTCCCGCTCGTCCTCGGGGAAGGAGTTCATGTCCGCCTTCATCTGCGGGATCACGCCCGCGAGGGCCGCAGCGCGGGCTTCGGCCGCGATAGACTCCACCTTCGCCTGGACAAAGCGATCCAGCGTCTGTGTGTGCACAGGATTGATCGCCTCCACCCTCTGCACAATCCTCTGGCGCTGCTCCTGAGCCTGAGTGGCCTTGAGATCTTCGATGGATCTCCGCAGGGCCTGAACCTCGGGATGATTTTCCCCGCGGTAGGTGAGCATACTGGCCAGCTCCTGTTCCTTGCGGGCCAGTTCTGTTGCCAAAGTCGTCCAGAGGGCGTTGTCGCCTGTGGTCTTCTGTTCCTCACGGGTCAGCGGGAGGATTTTCAACTCGTTCTGAGCCGCGCGAACACGCTGAGCCGCCTCCCGGGCCTGAACCTGGGAGATCCTGTACTGGAACTCGAGCTCACCAAGACGGCCCAGACGCACCTGCGCCGCCGAGACCAAATCGCTGATCCCGCGGCTCTTCTTGAAGTTTGCCAGTTCGGCGCGCTTGGCCTCTAGGTCAGCGCGGGCTTCGCGCACCTTCCGCTCAAGGTATGCCCGAACTTCGGAGGGATCGTAGTTCTTGTCTTTGTAAGAATACTTGAACGCGATTGCGGCCGCGAAGGCGGCGGCCTGGACGAACTCGGGAGCATCCCGCGAAGGATCACCGCCGACAAAGTTATCCGGCACTTTTACCCAAATGCGTATCAGATCGGAGTTGCGCTCCGGCTCCACCTCCGTAAAGTCGTTGAGAAGTTTCTCGAGTTGAGATTTGTCGAAGATATAGGGGCGAACCGCCCGGCGGTCCAAGAACTCTTTGATGGCCACTAACTCTTCAGGCAATATGGCTCCTTGCTCCGCCTCACGGTCCAATGCCTCTCGAACGCGGCGGGTGTAGTCCTGGTTGTTGCCCAGCAACCCCACATAGTAAGCCCGAAAGATAGCACTCGCCGAATGCCTTGCGACTGACGCTTGAACAAGCTCCGGACGGACACTTTGCATTTCCTGCAGCACGGTGCTTCCCAGTGTCTGGGGAGTTACCTGACGCACGTAGGCCATTGACTCAATGGTAGTAGGAGTAATCTTTATCAATGCCGCGGCGGCCAGCATACACGCCAGCACTCCTGCCAGCACAATCCATTTGCGGCGGTAAAGGATCCGATAGTATCTCCAGAGCTCCAAGACTACTTACCTCCTCCCGCGCCGGCCCGCTCCGGACCGGGCGGCGGGAACCATCTTCTCCGCTTCTTCCTGAGAAACGGGACACACAAAGCCTCCGCGTTCGATCGGCGTGTTCGGGGAAGGGACCATCTGCAACTCAGCGCTCGGGGGCGTCAACTCCGGCAGACAACTGTCGTCAGAGCCCCCACTTCGCGATGAAGACCACCTGATACAGGTTCGAGAGCACCTGGCTGACCGTTGTCAGATTAGGCCGCTTTGTCTCGCGCACCAGCACAACATCTCCGGGCTGAAGAAGGATGTCCTTCGAGGTATCCCCTTTGTCCAGCAACTCGGCGACATTCACGGGAATCTGCTGAGGCTCCTGGCCCTCCGCTGCGCGCCGGACGATGACCGTCCGTCCCAGAGCGCCCCGCTCGAGAGGACCGCCGGCCTGAGAGATGGCCTGGGTGACGGTGGTGGTCTTCTTCCAGGGAAACTGACCGGGCCGCTGAACCATGCCCATCACATAGATCCTGCTCTCAGTATCTTCCGGAATGTAGATGGTATCGCCATCCTTCAGGGGGATGTCCTGCGACATGTCGCCTTCGAAGTAGAAGGCCTCCAGATTGACAGGGATAGGCTCAGTCAGCCCGGGGCGGGTGATGGTGGCTTTGCGGAGGGCAGCAGTATCCGGAATGAAGCTCCCCGCTTCCGCAATGGCGTGCGCCACCGTGTCGCCGTCGCGCATCTGCTGAAGCCCGGGGCGATACACCTGCCCCAGAACGCGCACCCGCATCCGATGAACCTGATAGAGAGTGAGCTGGACGGTAGGATTCTTGAGATAATCCATCTCTATGAAGCGGCGAGCGATATCGGCCTTCACCTCCTCGACCGTCCTTCCCGCCGCGCGGATGCTGCCCACCACAGGCGCCACCACCACACCCTCCGGCGTGACCGTGAGATACACGCCCTGGATGGCCGGCTCTCCCCACACGGTGAGCTGGAGCACATCATCGGGAGCGAGACGGTAGTTCGGATCTCTGACGACCGGCCCGTCAGGCTGGACGCTTCCCATCCCGGCGCCGTTCTGGGCGAATACAGAACCCGACGCCACCATAAGTCCCGTGAGGAACACCAAGCAAGCAGTTCTCCACATGTCCACTACTCCCATCGCGACCCTGACCTGCAAGATCGGTTTCCGGGCGCGAAGACTTTCCCCCCAAGCGCGCAAGCGCGGCGCTTACCTTCTCATTATTGTGCACGACGCCACCATCTTTAGCGCTGCACGCTGACTCCTTCGTCATCAGACCATTCAGCCCGGCCGGGCTCACTTATGAGTATGCCGCATCGGGGGCGCTTCTCCTGCTCTGTTTTCGGCAGACAGAGACAGATCCTCGGGTCCGGTAGCGGCCGAGCATGGCAAGCACGGCTGTTCATACCCCTTCCCGCGCCCCGCAAGTTCCCATTCCCGGCCTGCATCGGGAGGCAGTCTAGTGACGCCTGCGGCCCACGTCAAGCAGCCGCGGGCTGACATGGCGGGTATAATCGCCCTTGAGCGTCCTATACCCACTACCAGATTCAACTTTTGGAAGGATACACCAGACCTTGAGAGGCAAATCTCTTGACTTCCTGAAACAGCTGGTGGAGACTCCCAGTCCCTCCGGTTTCGAACAGCCTGCCCAGCGCTTGTTCCGTCAATATGTGGCTCCTTTCGCCGATGCCGTGGAGACTGACGTGCTCGGGAACGTCATCGCCGCGCGCAACCCCGAAGGATCACCCAGGGTGATGCTAGCGGGCCACTGTGACCAGATCGGCCTGATCGTCACCCATCTCGATGATGACGGCTTCGTGTATTTCCGGCGGATCGGCGGGCTGGACCCGGCAGCGTGCGTGTCCCAGCGGGTGGTCATTCAGGGACGCGAAGGACCGGTGCCCGGCGTTGTCGGCCGCAAGGCCATCCATTTGCAGGATGCATCGGACCGCAACAAGGCCCCGAAGCTGGAAGACCTCTGGGTGGACATCGGCGCGAAGGACCGCAAAGACGCGGAACAGCGGGTGCGTGTGGGCGATCCGGGAGTGTTTGTGCAACCCTTCGAACTCCTTCCGAACGAACGCGCGGTCAGTATGGCGTTCGACAACAAAATGGCGGTGTGGCTGGTGGCGGAGACGCTCCGGCTGCTCTCTCAGAAAAAGCACTCTGCGGCAGTGTACGGGGTCGCGACGGTGCAGGAGGAGATCGGCTCCATCGGCGCGCGCACCAGCGCCTTTCGCGTTGAGCCGGACCTGGCGCTGGTGATTGACGTAGGACACGCCACGGATCATCCCGGGCTGGACAAGAAAAAGGAAGGCGACTTCCGCCTCGGATGCGGCCCCATACTCTCGCGAGGGGCCAATGTGAACCCGTGTGTTTTCGAGATGCTGGAGGCGACCGCCGGAAAGCACAAGATCCCGTATCAGACCGAAGGCATCGGCGGACGGTCGGCCACGGACGCGGATCCCATTCAGTACTCCAGGGCGGGAGTGGCGGTGGGATTGATCCACGTGCCGCTGCGCTATATGCATACTCCGTGCGAGCTGATCAGCCTGGAGGATCTCACCAACACGGCAAAGCTGCTGGCCGCTTTTGTTCAGGAGTTGAAGCCGGGCACAAATTTCATTCCGGAATGAGAGACCGGATGAATCGCTGCCGGATGAAGGCGCATCAAAGCAGAAACGGGGATCCCGATTCAAAGGCGGGTCGTCCCCATCTCAGCGTTGGAGTTTAGTAGAACTATGATGAATCTTTTCGGCCCGAAAGTGCCGGAGATAGACGTTCAGACACTGAAGGAGATGATGGATTCCGGCGAGAGCTTCGTGCTGTTGGACGTCCGGGACCCGGATGAGTTCGAGCAGATGAATATTCCGGGTGCTGTCTTGCTGCCGCTCGGCGAGCTGCAGGGCCGGGTGGGAGAACTGGATCCGCAGGCAAAGACCGTGGTGATGTGTCTGAGCGGCGGCCGCAGCGCGAGGGCGACCGAATTCCTGATGAAACAGGGATTCCGCGACGTCTGCAACCTGAAAGGCGGCATTCTGGCCTGGCAGGAACTTCAGCAGAACGGCTGAACTGTTCCTCGCCGATTGCTGCGCGAAAACTGCGGGCCCCAGCCGACGGCCGGGGCCCTTCAGCTTCTGCTCCGTGCACAGAGGGAAGATCAGCCTATTTTCACCGTAACCACGCCGTAAGCGGGAACGTCCACCTCCAGCAGTCCACCGGAGTATTTCGCGGA
>CALCJH010000061.1 GCA_937967775.1 uncultured bacterium
CAGATAGACCGTCACAACAACCCCATCTGGTGGCAGCTTGCGTGCGATGAGCTGTACTGCAGCTTCATCACCGACGGCCATCACCTGCCCGCTCCGTTCATCAAGACCGCTCTGCGTGCCAAGACCCCGGAGCGCACGATCATCATCAGCGACGCGGTGATGCTGGCGGGCTGTCCTCCCGGCGTCTACGATTTCTTCGGGACGGAGGTTGAGCTGGCGGACAGCGGGCGGCTGTTCATCCGGGACACGGGTTACCTGGCCGGCTCCTCGTCCACAATGTTCGAGTGCATGAACCACCTGGCGTCGCTGGGTTTGCTCACAGAAGACGACCTCTGGAGGGTGGGGCGCTCCAATCCCCTGGCCCTGCTTGGGAAGTGTGAGGCAGATGTTGCCCGGCTGGCCGGTCCGTGCGTCTCGTTGGAGAACGGCCGGTTCGTGCTGAAGGAAGTCAGTATCTCTGGATGAAAGGAGCCTGAAGACCAGTGGCAGGCACTATTGACGTCACCATTATCGGGGGAGGGATGTTCACGACGGATGTCGTGCTCCCCACGGTCTACCATCTCCAGCGGACGGGGATGGTGGGGCAGATCACCGTGTGCGCGCTGACCAGCGGGGTGCTCCGCGCGCTGAAGGAGAACCCGGACATCCGGACGGCGTTTCCGGGACAGGACTTCATCGCGCGCCCGGACCTCACCGAGCCGCCGGAGCGGACCTTCCCGGAAATCTATAAAGAGGTGGTCGCCGCAATGCCGCCCCGGCAGGCCGTGGCCGTGGTCCTGCCGGACCATATGCACTATGAGGCGGTGAAGTTCGCCCTGGAGCACGATCAGCACGTGCTCTGCGTCAAACCGCTGGTGCTCAAGTATGATCACGCCGTAGAGATCGAGCACCTGGCACGGGAGCGGGGGCTCTTCGTGGGTGTGGAGTATCACAAGCGGTTCGACCGACGCTCGCTGATGGCCCGGATGCACTACCGGAGGGGTGATTTCGGGGAGTTCGTCATCGGCGAAGCCAAGATGATAGAACCCTACTTCTACCGCTTCTCCAACTTTCAGAACTGGTTCACCGTGGACGCGACGGATCCGTTCGTCTACGTCGGGTGCCACTATGTGGATCTGGTGTATTTCATCACGGGTCTGCGTCCGGTGGAGCTTTCCGTCGCCGGCATCCGCGGCCGCTTCCCGAACGGCAACGAGGGGTACATGTGGGCCAATGGCCGGGTGCGTTATGAGAACGGCGCCATCCTGTCCGTGACGGACGGTCTGGGATATCCGGACATGGGCTCCGGCAGCAACGAGCAGTGTCTGGAGATGTTCTGCGAGGGGGACGGCAAGAGCGGACTCATCAAGCATGACGATCAGTTCCGCGGCGTCACGCATTGCTACCTGGAGGGCATCGGCTGCGGGGGGACTCATCACAACTTCGTCAGCCCGGACTTCATGCGCTACATCCCCTGGGAAGGGGAGGGGCTGAAGCCCGCCGGGTACGGGGCGGACTCCGTCTCGGCCATTCTGGGGACCATCCATCGTATCCAGCAGCAGACGGAAGGGCTGCCGGAGGACCAGGCGCTGGAGCGGCGGCGTCAGCTGGTGGCGGAGGTGGATGAGAAGGGGCTCATCGCCACGCCGGCCAACAGCAGCGTCAACGAGCTGGTCATGGAGGCGGCCAGGATGTCCATACTCTCCAACGGCGACGCGGTGCGAATCGTATACGACGGGCATCCCCACGTGGAGCCCGGCCACGCGGCGACGGGGAAAGAGTAAATCCTCAGCGAATCAGCTCGGCGATCGCGATGCCGCTTTCGCCGGAGACGCTGTAGAGCAGCCAGGCCCGGCCGTCTTCCTGGAAGACGGCCGGATCGCGCAACTGGCGCACCGGCCCCGGAGCCCTGCCCATAACGGACGGTTCCAGCGGAAGGCCGGCCCCTTCGTAATCCTTCTGCGGCAGCAGCACGCTCTCCCAGGGGGTGGGCGTCCAGTCCGTCCAGTCGCCGGAAAGCTCCATCCGGGAGACCACGATATGCTCCGGACAGTCGCCGATATTCGAGAAGAAGATCCACAGAGTGCTTCCTTCCAGAAGCACGGCGGAGTGGCGCATCAGTTGGTGCGTGAAGACCCGGGGGCCTGTCTCAAAGCCGGTCAGACCGTCCTGCGAGCGCAGCAGGATGCCTGGCATCGCGATCGCATAGTGCCACCCGTCCCACTGCCACACGCGAAAGTAGGAAGGGCCCAGGTTCTCCTGACGCGCGCGAAATGTCAGCCCGTCGTGCGAAAGCGCCACGTGCGTCCGCTGCTCTTCCGGCGAGGGTCCATGGTAGTACATCCGGATATGGCGGAGTTCGTCGTCTACATGGACATCCGGGGATGCGACATGGTGCTCACAAAAGGATTCGTCAACGCTCAGCACCCCCGGCCGGTATATGGCCCAGGGACCGCAGAGTCGGTCGGCGTAAGCCAGCCTGATATGCCTGCCTGTGTGATGCGCGAAGTAGAGGTAATACCGCCCCAGCGGCTTTTCCACCCACTCCGGGACGCGAATCAGGCTCGGCCCGTTGGTGTTGTCTCCGATGCTTGCATCCAGCCCGGGATGGATGATGGGGTTGCCGGGAAGCCGCCTGGCCTTCCAGATGCCGTGCGCCGCGGGGCCGGTCCCGGTGGTCATTGCACCGGCGCGGACGGAGGCAGGGGCGGTGGCGACGGGGGAGGAGCTGGCGTCTTGTGCAGCCTGCGCATCACGGGCTCCACACCTGCTCCGAACCGCTGGACCAGCTCCGATCCCAGATAGCCCGTTCTCAGAACATTCACCACCGCCACCAGTGCCGCCAGCAGATACAGCAGATTGCCAACCCGGCGCAGCAGCGGACGTCCCTCCAAGATCAGCCTGCCGATGACCAGCGCCCCGATGAACACCAGGGTCAGGATGCCTGCCTGCTCGTGCCGGGCGAGCGTGTCCTCGATGTGCGGGATCTGCGCCGCCCGCGGTTCCGCCAGGACGCCCGTCCAGTAAGATGCCCCGGCTCCCATCGCCGCCAGCAGCAGGCAGTAAAGCCCGGCGCGGCGGAACGTCTCGTCCTTGGCTACAAAGCCCACCAGGTCGAAAAGGAAGCTTGCCACCAGCAGGGCGATCGGAAAATGGACTGTCGCAGGGTGAAGGTCCAAGCTCCGCCCTTTCTCAGCGAACGGTCGCTCCCGCGGGCACGTCCTGAGGCGCATCCGGCTGCAGTAGGATGGCCCTTCCGTCCACGTCCGCCGCCAGAAGCATCCCCTGCGATTCCACCCCCCGGATCTTGGCGGGCTGCAGGTTGGCCAGCAGCACGATGCTCCTGCCGGGAAGCTCCTCGGGTTTGTAGTGCTCAGCGATACCGGCCACCACTGTCCGCGGTTGCTCTTCCCCGGCATCCACGGTCAGCCTCAGTAGCTTGGTCGCTCCCTCGATACGCTCCGCGGAGAGGATCTTTGCCACGCGGATGTCCAGCCTCTTGAACTCGTCATAGGTCACCAGCGCACGCTCCTCGGTTACCGGCGGCTCTTTCTTCGCCGGAGCGGCCTCGGCCGGCTTCTTCATCTTGGCGGTGTCTATCCGCGGGAAGATGGGCTCCGGCGCGGCCAGCTTGGTGCCTGCCGGCAGCCGGCCGAATTCCACCGCCTCCTGCCACACGCTGTCTCCGGGCGTCCCCGGCAGACCCAGCTGCGTCCACATCCGCGCGGCGCATGCGGGCATGAATGGGTTCACCATCACGGCCACCACCCGCGCCGTCTCAAGCGCGTTGTACAGCACGTTGCCGAGCTCCGCAGTCTTGCCTTCCTTCTGCAAATTCCAGGGCGCGCTCTGCTCCAAGTAGCGGTTCCCGTTGCTCACCAGCGTCCAAATGGCTTCCAGCGCTTTCGAGAACTGGATGTCGCAAAGTGCGGAGTGTACCTCCTCAGCAGCATTCCGGGCCGCCTCCGCGAGCGCCGGATCGGGTCTGGCGCCTTCCGGCGCCACTCCGCCGCACCAACGGTGCCCCATGGCCACCGTTCGGTTGAGCAGGTTGCCCAGGTCGTTTGCCAGGTCGGAGTTGAACCGCGTCACCAGCGCGGAGCGCGAAAAGTCACCATCAGCGCCGAAGGGCACCTCCCGCAGCAGGAAGTAGCGCACGGCGTCGGCGGCTAGCTCCGGTGCCGCTCCACTCAGAGAGGACAACTCCTTCACCAGTTCCGTCGCGTAGACCACGTTGCCTCGCGACTTGGAGATCTTCTCTCCCTCCACCGTCCAGAATCCGTGCCCCACCAGCATCTCCGGGAGCTCCACGCCGAGAGCCATCAGCATGGCGGGCCAAAGGGTGCAGTGGAACCGCACGAAGATGTCCTTGCCCATCATCTGGACACTCGGTGGCCAGACGGTGCGGAATTTCTCCTCGTCTTCCAGATAACCCGCCACGGTCAGGTAGTTCAGCAGGGCATCGAACCAGACGTAAATGACGTGTTTCTCGTCGCCGGGTACCGGGATGCCCCAGCCGTTGTTGATGCGGCTGACGGATTGGTCCTTCAGACCGGCCCGCGTGAACGCCATCACCTCGTTGGCCCGGTAGTCCGGCCGCAGCCAGCCCGGGTGCGATTCCATATACTCCAGCAGCCGGTCCTGGTATTTTGAGAGCCGGAAAAAGTAGTTGTCCTCCTTCACCCAGCTCAACGGGCGGCGGCATTCGGGGTTCGGGCAGGTCTGGTCGGTCACTTCGGAGGGGGCGAAGAAGGTCTCGTCCGAGACGCAGTACCATCCCTCGTAGCTGCCCAGATAGATGTCCCCCGATTCCATCAGCCGGCGGAACACCTCCTGCACCACCCGCACATGCCGGGGCTCCACGGTCCGGATGTAGTCATCGTAGGCGATCTCCAGCGCCTGCCACTGCTCCTTGAAGCGGGGCTCCATGGCGTCTACGTAGGCGCGGGTGTCCACACCCTCTGCCTCCGCCACCTCCCTGACCTTCAGGGCATTCTCGTCCGTGCCGGTGGCGAAGAGAACCTTCTCACTGCGCTGGCGATGATATCTCGCCAGGACGTCGCAGAGGATGGTGGTGTAAGCGTTCCCGATGTGCGGGACAGCGTTGACGTAGTAGATCGGGGTCGTGATGTAAAAGCACTCTCGCGACAAAGCGGTCCTCCGCGCGATAGTATATCCGCATCGGACGTCGATTGCGAACGGGCTGGATATCTCTCAGCCTTCGCCGGAGGAGAGTGCCTCGCCGGAGCCGGGATTCTTTGCGTCCTCCGGTGTCTCAGAGCAGGGGCAGCCGTGTTCCAGGCAGGGGGCTTTGCGCGCCGGGGCACTTTGTGAGCCGTTTCCGCCGTGTGCCCGGATCTCCACCAGCTCACCGTCTTCCGTCCGGGCTGTCACCGTTCCGGAGATGGGGTTGACCTCGATGACCCGCACCGGACCGTACTGGCTTTCGAGGAAGTCCCCCGGGTGGGGAAGCTCCTCTTTGAGTTCCAGATAGGTCTCATGCTCGAATCGCAGGCAGCACATCAGCTTGCCGCACACGCCGGAGAACTTGCTGGGATTGATGGCAAGGCTCTGGTCCTTGGCCATCTTGACGGACACCGGGTCAAGCGTGTTCAGGAAACGCGCGCAGCAAAGCGGCTGTCCGCAGTGTCCAAAGGTCCCCACCGCCCGCGCATGGTCCCGCACTCCCACCTGGTGGAAGATGACCCGGGCACGGATGGCGCTGGCGACATCTCGCACCAGCTCCCGGAAGTCCACGCGGGTCTCGGAGGCGAACTCAATGGTGACCTGCGAACCGTCCAGTGCGAAGTCCGCGCAGATCAGCTTCATCGGAAGCCCGCGCGCCCGCACGCGCTCCGCGCAGACCTTCATCGCTTCGGCCTCGCGCGCCTCGTTGCGATGGTGCCGCTCGATGTCCTCGGGCGTGGCCGGCCGCACCACACGCGCACGCACCTGGCCGCCTCTCCCTGCCGACTTCCGACAGCAAGGCGTGGCCACTACGCCGAGCAGCTGCCCGTTCTGGGTCTCCACCACCACCGCCTGGCGGACCGAGAGCTCCAGGTCGCCCGGGTCGCACTCCATTATCTTACCGCCGGAACGGAACCTCACTCCGACGACGTTAGTCATTTGGCTCTTTGACCTCGCGGGCACGGCGCCCCCGCGCCACCCGCTGTTATGCTCAAGGCCGCTCTGCGCAGCCGGAACAGACCTTTGTTGACCTCTTATCCTATCATACCGCCGGGCCGCTTTCAACGCAGGTGCGGGCTCGTTTTGCGCGACTCGGTCGCAATGCGATAAAATAACCGCAATAACGTCATTTGCCGGAGAGTTGCCATGGGCATCACAGAGACTGCTGAATATCCGCTGACTGCGGAGCAGATCGAGTTCTACCGCCAGAACGGCTATGTCCGTCTGCCGGACGTGTTCACTATTGAGGAGCTGGAGGCGGCCCGCAAAGGAGTGGACGAGGCTGTCCGCCTGCGCGAAGAGATCTCGCAGGGCAACCTGGTGGACTCCGATTATGCTCGCGTCTTTGTCCAGATGGTCAACCTCTGGCAAGCCAGCGATATCCTGCGGTCGTGCGTGCTGTCCGCCAAGCTGGCCTCAATCGCAAAGAGACTCTCCGGCTTCAGCCAAGTGCGCCTGTGGCATGATCATGCGCTGGTCAAGATGCCCGGCGACAGCAAGCCCTCACCCTGGCACCAGGATCTACCCTACTGGCCGCACGACCGGTCCGGCTCGCTCTCCTGCTGGATGGCGCTGGACGACGTCACGGAGGAGAACGGCTGCATGTGGTTTGTTCCCGGCTCGCATCGCTGGGGCCGGCTGGAGCCCATCAGCCTTACCGACCCACAGGACATCTTCTCCCTGGTGCCGGAGCCGAAAGAAAAGGATTTCACCCCTGTGCCGCAGCCGCTCACAGCGGGGAGCTGCACCTTCCACGATTCCCTGCTGTTCCACTACGCTGGCCCGAACCGGACCGACAGGCTGCGGCGGGCGCTCATCACAATCTACATGGAGGACGGCACCTGCTACACCGGCGCACCCCACTGCGTGACGGACTCGCTGGGTCTGAAGCCGGGTGAGCTGCTCCAGGGAGACCTGTTTCCGGTGCTGGCCTGACCTCCCGGATCAGGCCAGAAAGTGGGGTGGGGTTCCTCAGTCCGCCGTCTGTGCGATGATGGGCGCGAGACTCGCAGCAAGCTCCTCATCATCGGCCGAGAACCGAACTGCCGGGAAAAGATACCACCGCTCCACGTGGATGACGCTCTCTCCCGGTTCCAGCCGCGCCAGCGGTCCCAGCGACTCCAGCTCCAGAAACGTGCCCTTCGTGAACGTCTCGTAGTTGCAGCCCATGTCCGGGTAGCGCGCTCCGTCCTGGAACGGGTAGCGCTTGATGAACAGCGCTCCGTCCACCTGATAGGCCGTCCAGCCCAGAGTGTTCAGCACACCCAGCTTTGTGGGGTTGTCATTGGCCGGGTCGGTGGTCACCCGGATGAAGCGCCTGCCCAGCTTCAGCCTGCTGTCGGAGAGATCCGTATAGTGCCAGAGTACCAGCGGACGGGCCGGCAACTTCTTCTCGTCGTGAGAGATGAACGGTTCCTGCGGGATCACCTGTTCTCCTCCCGGACGGACGATGGTTAACGCCCACGGGGCCAGTTCCACAGGCCACAGCCCCCGGTTTGTCAGGGTATGCCGAACCGTGACGCGGGAGCCCTGCGGAGCAAGCGTCACTGCGATCTGCTTCTGAATGCCCGTCGCCGGCTCCACCTTCTGCGTCAGCGTGACGGTGTCCCCGGAGACCTCCACCTCCACCGGATCGTTGTCCGGGGAGTAGCTTCGCGGCACCGCCTCGGGAGCGTGCCAGAGACGATGCCCGCCCATCGGCCGCCAGTCACCTAACTCCGTGCGCACCACCTCGTCGAACGGCATCTCCGAAAGGATATTCTGCCCCCCGGTAAAACGGTAGGCGATGATCCGGGGGCCGATATCCGTCGTGATGATGACGTCCACCCTTCCATTTGTCAGCAGATAGCAGTTTGGCTGCCCGTAGTACTGGATCTTCTCGATGCTCACCTTCGCCTCCCCGGCCGCCGCGGTCAGGATGGCCGCAGCCGTCGCCGCCAGCAGTCCTCTCAACACTGTCCGGGCGTTCACTTCGCGTCCCTTCCTCCTCTTTAGGCTCCGCTGGATTTTACTTTGCGGGCCGGTAGTCAATCCGCTTCACGGGGATCTCGCCCGAGCGCACCTCCAGGAACGGCTTGCCGTCCTTCAGTCCCACGATGCCATATCCCCCTGCCGTCGCCAGGAAGCTCCGGAAGTCTCCGCGGATGGAAGGGTGCAGATACAGCACCTGCTCCACGGCATCGTAGCGCGCCCCGGAGAGTCCCTGAAGCAGTCCGTAGGAGGCCATTGCCCGGGCATACCAGTGTCCGCACTCGTATTCGTTGAACGGGTTCCGGAACCGCCCATCGTACCGCTTGCGGCACTCCCGGACGATTTCCAGCCCTTCTTCCACCATGCCTTCCAGCATCAGGTGCGAGGCCACCTGATACTCGATTCCTGTCCACACCTCGTTTGCGTATACGAACGGCAGCGAGAGTTGGCCGCCCTTGGGCCAGCTACACAGGAGCAGGCCCCCTTCCGTGCCGAATGCGTAGGTCGGCCTCTGGGTGTTGGCGTGGTCCGAGAGGTCCTTTCTCAGGTTGTATTTGTGAACGGCCTTCAGGTGGCTGTCCACCTTGGCGCGGTCCAGGAAGTCCGGTACTCCGCACACCTTCCCGATCCACGCGCCCAGCACTCCGTCCGAGAGACAGCCGGCCCCGTACTGATACTTCGGCCCCTCCCGTTCCAGCAGGCGGTTCGCTTCAGGCGTATCGTAGCGTGGAGGGCTCGCGTGCAGTCCTTCCCACATCACTTTCTGGAAGAAGTATTCTCCGTCGAAAAGGTCGCTCTCCATGGCATTCTGGCCCTTTTGGAGGAGCTCCTCATACAGTGGCTGCTCATCGCCCAGCGCGCGTCCCATCTCGCTGGCGGCCTTCAAAGCGCCCAAATAGAAGCTGGTGCACATTCCGTCCGGCCCCCAGAACTCAATGTCATACGTGTTATGGTGTGGCTCCATCAGGAGACCGGTATGGTCCGGATCCCAGGTGGAGATGCAGTACTCCAGGCTCTGGCGCACCTGCGGCCACAG
>CALCJH010000062.1 GCA_937967775.1 uncultured bacterium
ATGCCGGTAATGCTGGATGAGATCCATGAGCAGCCGCGGATCGTGCAGGCGGTCCTGACGCAGGAGCAGCGGAACATCGAGCGGCTGTGCAAGGCGATCCGGAGCAAGGATATTGATTGCGTCGTCATCGCGGGACGCGGAACGTCCGACCACGCGGCCACGGTGGCGAAATACCTCATCGAGATCACGAACGGTCTGCCGGTGGCGCTGGCGGCCCCGTCGGTGGTCACCCTGTACCGCAGCCGGCTGAACCTGTCGCGCTGTCTGGTGATGGGCGTCTCTCAGACCGACTCCTCGGAAGAGGTGGTGGAATATGTGGCAGAGGCGCGAAGGGCCGGTGCACTCACGGTGGGCATTACCAGCGATCCGGATTCGGAGCTGTCCCGCAACACCGATTACAACGTCTTCTGCCACGTGGGCGAGGAGCGTGGCGTCGCCACTACCAAGTCCTACACCGCCGCTCTTGCGGCCTGCTACCTCTTCGCGCTGACTCTCGCAGAGAACCGCGAGATGCTGGACAACCTGATGCGCGTCCCTGAGATGATGCAGAAGACGTTCGAGACGGAGCAGCTCATCCACGACATCGCCCCGCGCTACCGCTATATGGAGGAGTGCTTCGTCATGGCCCGCGGCATCAACCACGCCACGGCTTACGAAGCGGCGCTGAAGATCGCGGAAACGAGCTATGTGGGCGCCCGCGCATACTCCGTGGCGGATTTCGCGCACGGCCCCATCGCCGTGGTGCACGAAGGGTTCTCCTGCTTCATGTTCGCTCCGGCGGGGAAGGCGTTCTCCAGCGTAGTGAATATGATCGGCACGCTTTCCCAGAAGCGCGCCGAGACCATCGTCTACTCCAACAGCGAGGAGGCGCTGCGGAGAGCTACCATTGCCGTGCGGATGCCGGTAGATATGGATGAGATCCTCACTCCGCTGGTTTACATCCTGCCCGCGCAGCTTTTCGCGTATTATCTGGCCCTCACCAAGGGCTACAATCCGGACCGGCCCCGCGGAGCGCACCGGCCGACGCTCAGCCGGTAGGGCAGCATCCGCTCCGGGGGAGGAAGGGGAGGTCTATTGGTCAACAGGGAACGGCTCCTGGCAAGCTTTCTGGATCTGCTCCGGATCAACAGCCCGTCGCGCCAGGAAGGAGACGTGGCGGTTTTCGCCCGGCGGGCGCTTGAGGAGATGGGTTTTCAGGTATGTCAGGACGATGCCGGTCAGGCGGTCGGCGGCCAGACCGGCAACATCGTCGCCACCCTGCCGGGCGCCTCGGATGATGCGCCGCGCATCCTGCTGTGCGCTCATATGGACACCGTCCAGCCCACGGACGGTATCCGGATCATCCGGGAGGACGGGATCATCCGTCAGGAAGGCGCGGCGGTCCTGGGCGCGGACGACAAGGCCGGAATCGCCGTCATCCTGGAAGGGCTCCAAAGTGCCCTGGAATCCGGCGGCAGGCTGGGACAGATCCAGGTGCTGCTGCTGATCTGCGAGGAGATCGGGCTGTTGGGCAGCAAGCATCTGGACATATCGCTGGTAGACTCGGACTTCGGATACGTCTTCGACAGCGGCAGGCCGGTGGGGCATCTTGTGTCGGAGGCGCCCTCTCACGACAACATAGCGGTGCAGATCACGGGCAAAGCCGCGCACGCCGGAGTATGCCCGGAGGAAGGGGCAAGCGCCATCCGTGCGGCCGCCCTGGCCATCAGCCGGATGCCGCTCGGGCGCATAGACCGCGAGACCACCGCCAACGTGGGAGTCATCAGCGGCGGGACCGCCCGCAACATCGTGCCCGAGAAGTGCGAGGTGAAGGCGGAGGCACGCAGCCGGGATGAGTCCAAACTGCAGCGTCAGGTGGCGCAGATGCGCCAGGCATTCGAAGACGCCGCGCGGGAGACCGGCTGCACAGCGGAGATCGAGATTTCGCGGCAGTATCTGGGCTACAAGCACTCCCGCGAGGCTCCGCTTGTGCAGCTTGCGCTCCGGGCGGCGGCTGACATCGGAATCACTATGGACATGCTCCCTCACGGCGGCGGCAGCGACTGCAACATTCTCAACGAAAAGGGACTGCCCTGCGCGGTGGTAGGCGTGGGATACGACCGCATCCACACACCGGAGGAATCCATCACCGAGGACGAGCTTGTGCGGTGCGCAGAGCTCGTCCGTGCGCTTGCGCTGGCGGCGGGAGATGCTTGAGACGCGCGCAGGCGAGGTGGTGTCCTGCCAGGCGCTGGACAGCGGCACTTTGCTGCTGGATGTGGAGGTGGAGGATGCCCGCCACCGGGCGCTTGCCTACAGAAGCCTGACGGGGGACGTACGGGAAGGCGACCGCGTGCTCATCAACACCACGGCCGGAACCCTGGGACTGGGAACGGGCGGGTTCGATTTCGTGGTGGTCAATCTCTCCCGTCCCTCAGGGGTGGCAGGCGCCGGACCGGGGCACATCATCAAGCTTCGCTACACCCCTCACCAGTTCTCTGTTCTGGCCGATGAGGAAGCTCAACCGGAGCTATATTCGCAGGCGCCCGATATTGGCGGGATGCCGGTGGTGGCAGCGTTTCTCCACAGCCAGGTGGCCCTGGTAGCCGCTGGAGTCAAGGCCGCGCGGCCAGAGGCGAGAGTGGCGTACGTGATGACCGATGGAGCGGCCCTTCCCATCGGAGTGTCCAACCTGGTGCGCAGCCTTCTGGCGGAAGGGTTGCTGGATGAGACCATCACCTGCGGCCAGGCCTTCGGCGGAACGCGGGAGACGGTGAACATCTACAGCGCTCTGATCTGCGCGCGGCACGCCGCACGGGCCGACGTGGCCATCGTCTGTCAGGGCCCGGGCAATGTGGGGACGGGGACCCCTCTGGGATACTCCGGAATCGAGGCTGGGCAAGTGATCAATGCGGCGCACTCGCTGGATGGCCGGCCGGTCTGCGCTGTGCGGATGAGCCGCGCCGACCCGCGCCGGCGGCACACGCTTATCAGCCACCATACCCTGACGGCGCTCTCGCGCATCGCACTGACGGCGGCCCTGGTGCCACTTCCGTGGATGGAGCCGGGTGATGAGGCTGAGGCCATCCGCCAGCTGGATGAACTGAAGCTCTTCGAGCGTCATGAGATCCGGTCCTTCGATGGCAGGCTAGGAATGACGCTGCTGGAGAAAAGCGGGCTGGATGTATCCAGCATGGGGCGCCGCTTTGCGGATGATCCGTTGTTCTTCCTGGCCGGTTGCGCGGCGGGGACGGCGGCCGCGGCGATGCTGGACGAAGACTTCCCGGGATAGAATCATATGTTCGAGACGCAGACCGAGACGCGGCGCATCTATGAAGGCCGGATCATCTCCGTGCGCGTGGACAATGTGCGGCTGGAGGATGGAAGGGAGGCGGTCCGGGAGGTGGTGGAGCACCCGGGCGCGGTGGCGGTCGTTCCTGTGCTGGACGGGCGGATTGTCATGGTGCGCCAGTTCCGCTATCCGGCCGGCCGCGAGATGCTGGAGATCCCGGCCGGGACGCTTAAGGCCGGGGAAGACCCGCAGGAGTGCGCGAAACGCGAGCTGATCGAGGAAACGGGCTACCGCGCTGCAGAGATGCGGAAGTTCTTCCACGCTTGGCTTGCCCCGGGATACTCCGAAGAGCAGATGCACTTCTTCCTGGCCACCGGTCTGATCCCCTGCCAGGGCGAGCAGGATGAGGACGAGCACGTGGAAGTGGAGATGCTGGAGGTAAGCGATGTCCTGACTGCCGTGCAGGACGGGCGCATCAGCGACGCGAAGACGGCGGCGGGCCTGCTCCTGGCCCTGGAGTTTCTGAAAGATCCGGCGGCCTGAAGCGCCTTCAGATGCGGATGAATATCCGCCTCCGGTATAGCAGCCACATAAGGGCGCACCAGACCACCACATAGGTGAAACCGTAGGCAGCAGAGGACCAGTAGTCCGAAGCCACGCCCGGGATCCAGCTGGCATACAGTGTCTGATAGACCCACTTCTTGAGCGGGATGGTCTCACCTGCGGCCAAGGGCAACCGGATCAGGATGGTGCAGTAGGCCATCGCGGATGCGCCGACGTATGCGGTGATGGGATTCAGCCCGTACACCCGGAAAGGCAGACCCCAGCCCCGCTGCTGCAGCACATCGACGAAGAGGTGCAACGCGCCCAGCGCCAGCAGCGCACATCCGGCTGTGAACAGGACATAAGACGAGGTCCACAGATTCTTGTTTAGCGGGAAGGAAAGCGACCACAGCAGCCCGGCCGTCGTCAGTGCCGCTCCGGCCAGCATCAGCCCGGAGACTCTGCTGGCCGCTGCCGCGCGCGCATCCCGAAGCACCACGCCCGCCAGACATCCCAGCAGGGTGGTTCCCACTGCCGGTAAGGTACTCAGCAGCCCTTCAGGATCGTGACCTGCGCCCGTGCGGGCATCCCAGATATAGCAGTGTGGGCCGAACACCGTCGAATCCAGCCAGCTGGCCAGGTTGCCCTGCTGACTCAGATCCGGCCTACCGAAACCGGGCACAGGAATGAGCGTTATCATCGCCCAGTAGCCTGCCAGCAGGACGCCGGTCCAGACCAGGATCCCACGCGTGCCGTGAAACAAGAACACCAGGGACGCAAGCAGGTAGCAGACTCCAATCCGCTGGAGCACCCCGGGATAGCGCAGGTAGTCGGAGCGGAAGGCCAGGTAAGCCAGCGCATTGAGTGCCAGACCGAGCAGGACAAGCAGGAGGGAGCGGCGTACGGTGTGGGCCAGCAGTTCCCTGGTCCCCGCCCCACGGGCCCGTCGCTTCGCGAAGCTCAGGGCCATGGACGTGCCCGTAATGAACAGGAAGAACGGAAAGATCAGATCCGTGGCGGTGCAGCCGTGCCACTCGGCGTGGCGCAGAGGGCCGAAAACGTGGTCCCAGTCCCCCGCGTTGTTGACCAGCAGCATACCCGCGATGGTCGCCCCGCGGAAGATATCCAGCGACTCAAGCCGCCCGGATTGCCGTCCGGCCTCAGCCGGTGTTTCCATCGGCCACCTCCTGCGCCTGGCACCCCGGAGCCGGGATGCGCAACGTTCTGGGGCAAACATTCGCCTCGCCGGACGACGTTTCCTGCCGCATTGGGTCTGCCCGGCAAGGAGAACCCTGCCCGTGCCTATGTTGGTGGAGTAGCGCACCGGCAGCCGCGCGTATCGAGACCGCGCAGTGCTGGATATGGTTTCGACTCGCCCCCCGCAGGCGGGCGGCTCAACCATCGGGGGAAGAGCCGGGAACTGGGCCCGAAAGACCGATGCGCCAGCCAAGCGTCGTGGCAAAACGGGCCGCCCCGCTGGGGCGGCCCGGCGTTCAATATTTCAAGTATAGATCGGTCGGCTTACACCTTGCGGCGGAAGCGGAGCAGTCCGAGTCCGCTCAGGCCCATCAAAGCACCCATCTGGAAGAAGACGGGCTCAGGGATGGGAGCCGCGGCTGCCAGCTCGAAGTTGTAGGTGGTCACCGAGTTGCCAAAGCCGATGGTGATGTTGTCCACCGCGCCATCGAAGCTGCCGTCCCAGCCCGAGCCGATGCCGGCGCTGATTCCCAACACCCGCGCGTTGGGCATCAGGCTGATCCAGTCGAACAAATTGCGGTTGTAGACGCTGAATGCGCCCGGCAGACCACCTGTCGCCCACAGGTTCGCGCCGAAGGCGTTATCTGTGATCCACTGGTCGATCGGGACGGGCGAGACGGAAGGATTGTAAGCCCGCTCGAAGACCAAATAGCCCCGGTCACTGGCTGTCGTCAGATCTCCGTCTTCGTCTACGAACAAGCGGAGGGCAGGATGATAATGTCCGGAGGCTGTGCTGGAAGAGCTGCGATACCAGTCGTAGCTGAAGGCAGTCACGTCCGCGAGCAGATAGTTGGCGCTGAAATAGAGCTCGGCATCCGCCTTAGCATTAGCCGGTCCGGCCATCCACATGGAGCCGTTCCCGGAACGGGGATACGTGCCCGTGATTCCGACGCTTCCTCCATTGCGCACATTGGTGCGAAGCCACTGGTCGAACGCAAACGGGTCTCCGGCGTTGGTCGGGCCGGGATTCGTGAACACACCAGTGGGCGACGTGACGATGACAGTGCTGGCGTGCAATGAAGAAGCACCAGCTGCAAGCAAGCAAAGCCCTGCCGCGACAAACGCAAGTCGTTTCATGATCTCAATCCTCTCCTTTCGTTCCCTGAGGTCCACCCAGGCTCTGGCGGCAACCAGGCCGTTGCTAAAGGATCTGGAACAGATTCCTGTTAATGTGAGGAATGGACCCTGGACCTCAGTTTTCAGAATAACATAACTTGTCCGCTAACGCAAGGCCACACCGTCAACTATCGCCTCGCCTTTGCAACGTAATCCCAGAATCTGCAGAACCAACGACAATCCAACCGGGCACTGAGACCACTCTCTGCAGGAGTGTGGTTCGACTCGCCTGGCATCGCCGGGCGGCGCAACCACAGCAGGATGAGTTACGGAATGCCTGGTCCTCCAGCCTTCAACTTTCAACGTTCAAATCCTAACGCTGGTCTCTTGACTCTCGACGGGAATTACGGTGGTCGTCGAGTTGCGCGCCGCAGGCGCGCGAATCGACGACCACAACAGTCCCCGGGCGTC
>CALCJH010000063.1 GCA_937967775.1 uncultured bacterium
CTGGTCGCACCGGCACTTCGCTTTGTGTGAGTGAACGGGGGGAATGGAAGACCAATGGCGGGACCTTTGCGAGTGCTTGTGGTGGATGACGACCGCAGCTTGCTGCAGGTGCTGCTGACGCTCCTTGAGATCGAAAATTGCCACGTCGAGGCTGCGGACTCCCCCTTCGTGGCCATGGGAATGGTGCGCCAGCAGCCGTTTGACCTCATACTGGCCGACCTCAGGATGCCCCGGATGGACGGCCTGCAGTTCCTGCGCGCCGCCCGGTTGTTCTCCCCGGATGCAGAAGTGGTGCTGATGACCGCTTACCCCACCGAGGAGACCGAGAAGGCGGCGGTGGAGCAGGGCGTGGACACCTATCTCTACAAGCCGTTCAAGCTGGACGAACTGAAGTCCATTCTGCGCCGCGCCGCAGATCGCGCGGCCTCCCACCCATCCGCGCCTGCTACGTGAGTGAAGACGCATTGCACTCGCGTGGCGAGCGCGTGTTTTTGCACATCTGCGAGTCATCAATTCCTATTGACAGGCGTCTGCGTCGTGCGCATAATAGACGCGAGCCGTGCAAAACGCTCACGCGGGCGTGCCAAAAAGGTCGGCCGTCGCGTGATGGGTCCCAGGATCGCGTGGCGGTCGGTTGCATGGCTTCGCGGGCAGGCTTTCCATTCTCCTTTCCCTGCCCGCCGTTTCTTTATGCGGAAGACCTTTGATGCCCGCCCTGCCTGCATCTCCTCAGCCTGTTCTCTGTGCCGTGCCGTGTGTTGTTGGGGATGGAGATAGAGCGGGAGGCTGCTGCGCCTGCCGGATGGCAGTGAAGGCGGCTCCTCCCAGCAGCAGGGCGGCCCCCGTCAGCCCGGTGGCGCTCAGCCGTTCCCCCATCACCATCCAACCAAACAGTCCGCTGTAGCCCACCGTGGACATGGAGATGAGGGAACCCTCCGCCGCAGGCGTGTATCGAAGCCCGTAAGTGATCAAAAGCTGCCCGGCCGTGCTGGCCGCTCCCGTCCCCAAGATCCAAACCCAGTCCTGAGGCGACGGCCACACGAAGCTCCAGAGGCAGCTTATAGCGCCCATCGTGGTTCCGAATACGCAGAGATACCAGAACACCGTAAATGCGGACTCCGTCCGGCGCAGCTCCCGGATGATGACGATCGCCAACCCCGCCACAGCGCCTGAGAGCACCCCGTAGAGATCCCCGCGATTCACGCTGGAGAAATCCGGGTCCACCACCATCCAGATCCCGGTCGCGGACACCGCAAACGCCGCGAATGTGGACGCAGTCAGACGCTCCCGCAACAGCAGGGATGCGAACAGCGCCGCGTAAACGGGATAGGAGTTGCTCAGCAGCGACGCTTTCACCAGGGTGGTGTGCTGGATGCTGGCAAAATAGAACACGATGGCCAGCGCTCCGGTGAAGCCTCTCGCCATCAAAAGGAAGGACCGCTCGTGACGCACCTGCGCCAGGCCCAGCCGGCACATCGCGTGCACCGTCACCAGCCCGAACAGGAAACGGAACATCACCAGCTCGCCGGAAGGTATGCGTCGGGCCGCGTACTTCACGCAGATGGCCATCGCTGCGAAGAGCACCGCTCCCAGCATCAGCGCTGCGGGGCCGCGGGCCCGGCGCAGCACAGGAAAACGCTCGCCCAGGCTCCGCCGCAGGGCCGACGCGGACCGCGCAGGAGCCCGGCTCACCTGCCCGGATCCCGCGAGCCGTTTCCGCCCGCCAGGCGCTCCACCCGGACGGTGACCCGGCGCTTGAAGACGGAGCGGAAGATGCCGAGCTGGTTCTCCACCCCCCACAGCTCCAGCTGACAGTCAGCGGGGCTCAGGATGACGATGCGCAGCGCGCCCGGGCCGTCCTCCTCCAGCCGGAGACCTCGGACCAGGGAAAGGTGGCTCCGGTCCAGCCCCTCAGCCAGACGCAGAATGGTGGAAAGCTGCTCGACGAGAGACCGCGCTTCCGGGTCCAGAACCGCGAAGTTCGGGTGCTTCTTCCGCGGAGGAGACTTCCGGTGATATAGGGCGAGATTTGCCAGAATGGCCTGCTCCCGGTCATTGAACCCCAGGAGCTCGCTATTGCGGATGATGTAGTAGGCGTGCTGATGGTGGTCTGTGTGCGATAGAAAGAAACCGGTGTCGTGGAGGTAGGCGGCGTACTCCAGCAGCTCCCGCGCTTCGCCGTCCAGACTGTGCAGTCCGAGGGCGCGCATCTGGTCAAAGAGCTGGACGCAAAGCCAGCGCACCTGCTCGCAGTGCTCGGCCTCGTAGCCGCAGGCACGCGCCAGCTTCAGAACGCTGCGCCGCCGGGGAGGAGTCTGCAGATACACCTCCCGGGCTCCGTCCTCCCGTAGCAGACGGTCTATGACCAGGCCGTCTCTCAGGCCCTGCTCCGAGATCTGCAGGTCTGCCGCTCCGGTTTCCTGCATAAGAGTCTCGATGACCGCCACCCCCGCGATGATGATGTCCGCGCGCTCCGGTTTTATGCCCGGCACTTTCCTGCGCTCCTCCAGCGGCAGCCGGCAAAGGACCTCGCGGATGCGCTGGATCTCGCGGAGCGAGATGGTGTAGTGGCGCATGGTGGCCGGGCGTTCGCCTCGGAGCGCCGCCACCATCTCACCCAGATTGACGGCGGTGCCGGAGCTGCCCACCATCAGATCGAAGCCGGCAGCGCCAACCTTGCGCACCGCGTGGACGGCCACCGCCCGCACATACTCCTGCAGAGCGGCGTATTTCTTCCTGCTGACGGGCCGGCTGCCGTCTCCCAGGAAACGGTTGGTCAACCGGATGGTGCCCAGCTTCAGGCTCTCTAAAAGATGGTGCTTCTGGCGGTCGCCCACCGCCAGTTCGGTGGACCCTCCTCCCACGTCCATGAAGAGAGCCTTCTGTCCCTCCAGATTGAGCCCTGCCACCACGCCCAGATACACAAGACGGGCTTCCTCCACCCCGGAGATCACCCGAACCTCGAGGCCGCTCTCACGGCGCACCCGGTCCAGAAAGATGTCGCGGTTTTCGGCCTCGCGCACGGCGGATGTGGCCACCGCCAGGATCTCCTGAGCTCCAAAACCGCGCGCCACTTCGGCGAAGCGCGTGATGACCGTAGCCGCCCGGTCCATGGCCTCCGGGGTCATCAGGTTGTGCGCGTATTCGCCTTCCCCCAGACGCACCACCTCCTTGCGGTCGCTGACCACCGAAAAGGAGTGATCGTCGGGACGCACAGAGACCACCAGCAGGCGGATGGAATTCGTTCCCACATCCAGCGCCGCCAGGCAGCGCCGTCTGCGGGCGGGGGACGCGGGGGTCGCGGAGACCGTTGGCGTGGAGTGCTCCTCGTCTGGCGCAGGCCGGATGGTTTCCGCAGGGACTGTGGATTGTCCGAGCCGGTCAGGGTCGGTCATCGGCTGGCTCTGGAGAAGCTTGCGGTTTCACTACTCAGTGTGACTCCGGGGACACTCGGATGTCCAGTGAGACGCCGAAGACTTTTTCGAAGACGTCCGCCTTGCGCAGGGCTCCCCAGATCTCAAGCTCCGCTCCTGCCGGCGCATCCAGGATCAGGCAGACTCTTCCCGGCTCGATGACGGCCGAAAGATCCCGCACTGCGTCGCGGTGGCCCCGGTCCAGTCCGTCGGAAACGCGCAGGATGGCGGACAGGGCTCGGACGGTCTCCCGCTCCGGGGGACTCAGGCGCGCGAAGGGGGCATGTTCGAGCGACGGTCCCTTCTTACGGTGATAGCGGGCGATGAGTGCCACCATCTGGACTTCGTCGGGGGAGAGTCCCTCCGGCGGCTGCTCCGTGATGATGTCATAGGCCGATTTGTGATGTCCTTTTGCGCCGCGGCACCACCCGATATCGTGAAGCAGAGCAGCGCAAAGCAGCAGCCGGCAAGCCGACGCCGGCAGGCGGTGCAGGGGCGCGAGGTGGTCGAACATCAAAAGCGCCAGCCGCGTGACCTGCAACGTGTGCCCGCGCTCGAATCCACACTCCTCCGCAAGACGCACCACCCCGGCTGGCGCGTCCCGGACGTCAAGCGTCATCCCATTCCCCTCGCGCAAGTTTGATGACCGCGCCGAACCGCGCTCCCCGCGTGCTGACGGTGAGCGAGTCCAGCCCCAAAACCTCCAGTAACGCGTCGAAGATCAGCGCTCCCGCCACAATGACATCGGCCCTTTTCGGCTCCAGCCCGGGGGTCCTGCGGCGCTCCTCAACCGGGAGCGCCGCCAGCCGTCCGGTCAGTTCCCTCAGCGTCTTCCTGTTGATGTACTGTCCGTGGACCTCAGACAATGCCGCGTCCGGGTGACTCATCCGGGCCAGATTCACCGCGGTTCCTCCCACACCCACCAGCGACCGGCAGTGGCTTTTTGCCGCAACGGCTCCCAGCGCATCCAGAGCCTGATGCCGTGCTGCTTGCAGCTCGTCGGCGCCAGGAGGGTCGGAGCGCAGAAAACGCTCCGTCAGGCGCACGGCTCCCACATCCACGCTCACTGCGCTTTGCATCGTACCGTCCGCCGCACCCGTGATCAACTCCGTGCTTCCGCCGCCAACGTCGGCGACCACCACGGGGTGGGGCAGACCGAGGGAAGTATCGGTTATCACGGAAAGCCAGGCCAGTTCCGCTTCCTGCTCGCCTGAGATGATGTGCAGCGGGATTCCCAGGATCTCCTTTGCGCGCTTCAGAAACACGGCGGAGTCGGACGCGTCGCGCAGAACGCTTGTGCCAATCGCAGTCAGCTTTTCCGCCCCGGACTCGCGTGCCTTCGCGGCAAAATCTTTCAGGACCTCCAGGGTGCGATCGGCCGCCTGTGGGTCCAGCCGGTGTGTCTGGTCCACACCCTGACCCAGCCGGGTGATCTCTGAGATATCAACAAGCGGCTTCAGCGTGCCATCAGGGAGCGCTTCCGCCACCAGCAGCAGGACGGAGTTCGTTCCGATGTCAATGGCGGCGATGAGGGGCATTCCCGGTGTCCTTGCTGGCTGGCATCAGATGACCTTCAGGATCTCCTTCTTCAGGTCCTCGAAGACGGCCTGGATGGAGCGCGACGCGTCCACCGTGACAAATCCGTACTCCTCCGCCATCTGGTCCAGCTCGCGGATGATCCGTCTCTGGTAGATGCAGAAGCTGTCGTAAAGGTTGTCCGCCAGGTGCAGATCCATCCCGGACTCCCAGTAGTCGAACCCTCCGCCCGAGATGACCCGCGGAACCAGGTCTTCCACCTCCACGCGCAGATACAGCACCAGATCCGGGACCAGCGCGAAACCGTAAACCTGCCTGAGCCAATCCGGATCGATTCCGCGCACCCTATCCCGCGCGAAAATGCTGTACATGTAGCGGTCGCTCAGGACATAGAATCCGGCGCGCAGCGCCGGAATGATCTGGTTCTCGAGGCGGTCGGCGAAGTCCGTCGCGTAGAAGAGGCTCAGGGTGTTCTTCGCCAGGGTGTGACCCTGTTTGGCCTGGTCCAGCCCGTCCTGCGTGAGCTGGGAGCGCCGGAAGCCGGTGTTGGAAGTGGCGTGGCCCTCGCTCTCCAACCAGTCGGCCAACAGGTTCAGCTGAGTGGAGCGGCCGACGCGGTCCGGCCCCTCCACCACGAAAAGCTTCCCGTTCAGCTCGCCGATGGAGCGGTAGGGCAGGCCGACCCCGTAGAAAGCCGTCTGCTTCATAGCGTCACCGCCTCTCTAATTGGCCGCCGGAGTCCGCTGAACCCCTCCAGCGCGCGGT
>CALCJH010000064.1 GCA_937967775.1 uncultured bacterium
GAAGTCCGGGGGAAGGATGACTGCGGCAGCCACCACCGGACCGGCCAGAGGGCCGCGGCCGGCTTCATCCACTCCCGCTACCCGGACGAACCCTTTCTGCCACGCCAGTCGCTCGAAGCGCCAGCGATCCCGCGGGGGAGTAGGCGACTCTTTGCTGCTGCCGGCTTCCGGCGGCATTCCCGATCCTCCTCGCGCTCCCGGCCGCCCCAGCGGCTCCTCTGCTAAATCAACAACCGGATGCGGGACGGCGGCCAGAAGATGAGCATGGCCTTGCCGAGAAGGCGCTTGCGCTCCAGCGCACCATTGCGGTGGCTGTCGTTGGAATTGTTCCGGTTGTCGCCCATCACGAAGACCGTCCCCTCCTCCACTTTCGTCTTCGGGAGGTCGTAGTCGGGATCCTCAAGAGTGTAGGGCTCGTCCAGCACCTGCCCGTTGCGCAGAGTCTGGCCGGGAACGATTCTGATATCCTCCGGTTTAACGCCCAGCCAGGCTGCCAGCTGTTCCTTGCCGATGACCCTGCCGTCGGCGATGATCCCGTCTTTCAGATACTTGCACTGGATCTCGCTGCGGTTGACCGGCACCACACCGTTCTGGATGAGCAGATTCTTGACCTCGGAACGGCTGAGGATCTGAGCGCCCACGATGAACTCTCCGCCCCGGACCTCGATGGTATCGCCCGGCACGCCGATCAGGCGCTTGATGTAGTCCTTCTCGCCGCCTCCGCCCTGGTCCCAGGATTCCGGCGCTTTGAATACGACAATATCGCCCGGCTGCGGCTTGAACAGCCGGTAGCCCAGCTTGTTGACCAGGATGTGATCGTCCTCCAGCAGGGTCGGGTGCATGGACCCGCTGGGGATGAAGAACGCTTGGACCAGGAACGGCCGGATGATGAAGAACACGAGCGCCATGGCGACTGCCAGCGACTCGGCCACCTCGGCCGCCGACTTCGCCAGAGGCTCGTCCAGTTTGAGGAGAGCGTACCTGAGGACCAGGAGAGCGGCAACGATCACAAGGACCGATTGCCAGCTCAGGTTAGCCAGTTTTTCGGTCATTTACCGGTCCCGGCGCTCTTTGATACGTGTAGCCTTTCCGACCTTGCCCCTCAGATAGTAGAGCTTGGCGCGGCGGACATCTCCCCGCCGCGTGACCTCGATCTTATCAATCTTGGGAGAATGGATCAGAAACGTCCGCTCGACCCCCACTCCGTGGGACATCTTGCGGACGATGATGCTCTCGCGGACGCTGCCGTGCTGCCGGCCGATGACCGTCCCTTCGAACACCTGCACCCGCTCCTTACCCCCTTCGGAGACGCGGACGTGCACCCGCACCGTGTCACCGGGCTGGCAGTCGGTGACATCCGGCTTCATCTGCTGCTTTTCCAGTTCCCGGATAACCTGCTGCAATGGACTCTCCTGTCAGTTTCTGGCCGGCCCCTCTTCTGCGTCACCGGCCCGGAATCGGTCCCGGTGGGACCAACAAACCTTTCACCCGCGCTCCGCTTTCAGCTTCTCCAGCAGAGCGCCGTCCGCTCCCATCTCCTCCAGCATCTGCAGATCGTCCCGCGTGAGGCGCGCAGATGCCAGCAGATCAGGCCGCCTTTCCAGCGTCCTTCTCAGCGACTCCCTACGCCGCCATCGGGCGATCATCGCGTGGTGCCCGCTTAGAAGCACCTCCGGCACCCGCCACCCACGGTAATCCTCGGGCCTGGTATACTGGGGATACTCCAGCAGCCCGTCCCGGAAGCTCTCCTCCTCAGCAGACTCGGCCTTGCCCAGCACGCCCGGAATGTAGCGGGCCACAGCATCCACCAGCACCAGCGCCGGGAGCTCCCCGCCCGTCAGCACGTAGTCGCCGATGGAGATCTCATCATCCACCAGGTGTTCGCGCACCCGCTCGTCCACGCCTTCATAGTGGCCGCAGATCAGAACCAGACGGCTCTCCCCCGCAAGCTCCTCCACCAGGCGCTGATCCAACTTCCTGCCCTGCGGACTCATCAGAATGACCCGCACCGGTTCCCCGGCCTTCCGGCGGAGATCCGTTATAGCCTCATCCAGCGGCTCCACCTTCATCACCATTCCGGCGCCGCCACCGTATGGAGCATCATCGGCGGTCCGGTGGCGGTCGTGGGTGTAATCCCGCAGATCCACCACCCGCAACTGCAGGGCTCCACTCTCCCGCGCCCGGCCGATGATGCTGTGCGACGCGCACTGCTCCACCATCGCCGGGAAGAGCGTGACCACCTCTATGATCATCGGGCCGGCCGGGCCGCCCTTTCCTTCACTCCCCGGTGAGACCGGCGATGTCCCGGACCACCACACGCCGCCCTTCCAGGTCCACGCGCACGATAAACTCGCTCACCGCGGGAATCAAGACCTTCCCGGCCACCCAGACATCGTTCGCGAGTCCGGTCAGCACTTCGGTAATGACGCCGATGCTCCTGCCGTCCTCAAAGACCGCCTCCAGCCCGATGATATCGTCCAGCCAGAAGCGGCCTTCCTCCAGCTCGGGACGGTCCTCCTCGCGCACCGCAAGCAGCGCTCCTCGCAAGTCCTCAGCATCTGTCCGGCTATCCACTCCGGAGAGCTTGACCAGAGCCGCCCCCTGATGTATCCTTACGGACTCCACGGCGGCGGGGGACCCGCTGATCCCGTCACGGGTGATGATCAGCTCCCGCCGCTGGCGTAGAACATCCGGGAAATCAGTCTCCAGAGCGACTTTCAACTCGCCCCGGATGCCGAACGGACGCATCACTCGACCGACGACCACCAGAGCCGCGTTCACCGCGCCACCATCCGGCATCCCGCAAAGGGTCTCAGGACTGGATCTCCACCTGAGCTTCTCTGTTCTGCCGCGCGGCCAGCGCGCTCGCCACCGTCCGCAGCGCATTCGCGATGCGTCCGTCCCGGCCGATCACCTTGCCCAGGTCCCGCTCCGAGACGCTGATGTCATAGGTCACCCTGGATCCGGAGACCGTTTCCCGGACCCGGACCCGCTCCGGCTCGTCCACCAGTCCGCGGACGATCACTTCCAGCACCGCTTTCATCGCCGCTCCTAGCCTCCCCGCCCTGTCGTCCTGTACGCCTTACTCCTGCTCCGCCGGGGCTTCCTCGCCCGCGGGAGCAGCCGGAGCAGCGGCGGCAGCTTTCTGCCCGCCGCCAAGTTCGCGAGGCGGAAGCGGCGGCAGGATACCCTGCTTCACCAGCAGCGCTCGCACCGTGTCGGACGGCTGCGCGCCGCGGGACAGCCACAACTCCGCCTTCTCCCGGTCCACCGTCACCGCCGGCGGATCCAGCTTTGGGTCGTAAGTGCCGATCTGCTCGATGAAACGCCCGTCGCGCGGGGAGCGCGAGTCCGCCACCACGATGCGGTAGAACGGCTTCTGGCGCGTCCCCATTCTCTTGAGTCGCATTCTAACGGCCAAGTCCTGTGCGTATCCTCCTTCGCCCGCCGGGAGAGCCGGCAGGCCGAATGCGTTCCGCGGGCCGCGGCCCGCAAATCTCAGGGCAACTGACTTATTGCCCTATCCTCCGGGAAACGGCAACTTCCCCAGGCGCCTCAGCGCCTTTGGATTTTGCTCCAGACTCGCGAGCTGGCGCATCATGCGCCGCATATCCTGAAACTGGCGCAGCAGTCTGTTGACATCCTGAATGTTCGTGCCGCTGCCCAGCGCGATCCGCCTGCGGCGGCTGCCGTTGATGATGGACGGATCCCTTCGCTCCTGCGGAGTCATCGAGTTGATGATGGCCTCAATGCGGTCCATCTCCTTCTCGTTGACTCCCGCGTCTTCCAGCTGGCGCGCGGAGGCCCCCAGCCCGGGGATCATGGAGAGGATCTGTTCCAGCGGGCCCATCCTGCGCATCCGGCGGAGCTGCTCCAGATAGTCATCGAAACCAAATGTATCGTGCGCCAGCTTCTCCTGAAGCTGGCGGGCCTGCTCCTCGCTGAAAGCCTGCTCCGCCTTCTCCACCAGAGACAGGACATCCCCCATCCCCAGGATCCGGCGGGCCATCCGGTCCGGGTGGAACGGCTCCAGGCCGTCCATCTTCTCGCTGACGCCGACCAGCTTGATGGGCACTCC
This sequence comes from uncultured bacterium, assembly GCA_937967775.1. Lineage (GTDB taxonomy): Bacteria > Armatimonadota > UBA5829 > DSUL01 > DSUL01 > CALCJH01. The sequence goes on from CALCJH010000064.1 coordinate 4,079, forward strand.
CGTCACGTGCCGTATGCTGATGGCCGCGCCGCCCCGCGCATCGGCGTCCATTTTGGTGAGCACGAACCCCGTCACCGGCACGTGCTTTCCGAACTCCACCGCTGTGTTAACGGCGTCCTGGCCCGTCATGGCATCCAGCACCAGAAGCACCTCATGCGGCTGCACGCCGCGGCTGACATCCGCCAGCTCCCGCATCAGATCTTCGTCGGCGTGCTGGCGGCCTGCCAGGTCCACGATAACCGGCTCCAGCCCCCGGCGTCGGGCCTGCTCGATGCCGTCCCGCGCCACCTGCACGGCCGTGCTGCCCGGCCCGCCCGAGAAGACCTGCGCCCCCACTTGCCGCGCCAGAACCGAAAGCTGCTCCGCGGCGGCCGGACGGTGCACGTCGGCGGCCACCAGGAGGGGCTTTTTCCCCTCAGAAATGAAGCGCAGCGCCAGCTTTGCGGCCGTGGTGGTCTTGCCCGCGCCGTTCAGGCCGGCCAGCAGGATGACCGTGGGCGGCCTGGCGCTGACGGCCAGCCGGGGATCGGACTCGCCCAGCAGCGCGATCAGCTCGTCCCGGACGATGGCGATGACCTGCTGCGGGCCGGTCAGGCTTTCCAGCACCTCCTGGCCCACCGCCTTCTCCCGGACGCGCGCGACAAACTCTTTTGCCACGCGGAAGTTGACGTCTGCCTCCAGCAGGGCGCGACGGACCTCCTTGAGGGCGGAGTCTACGTCCTGCTCGGTGAGCCGCCCGCCTCCGCGCAGGCTTCGAAACACGTCCTGGAGTCTGGCTGTCAGGTTGTCGAACATTCGATGTCCCGAGGGATCGGCCGAAACAGCAATATGCCCGGGCCGTCCGGACCCGGGCGACAGCTGGAACACTAGCCCCGCTCTAACCCCGACACTATACCTTCAGCCTGCGGAGCGTGTCAATCGAACCCGGCGCGCTCCCCGCCGGCCGGAGCTTCCTGCCGCCCTCGGCCTCCGATGTGCGGAAATGATTGACTGACACGCTGTGACGTGTTAATATAGGCTG
>CALCJH010000065.1 GCA_937967775.1 uncultured bacterium
GCGCAGCTGGCAGTCCCTGGCGCTGACATCGTTGCCGCACGTATAACCCAGAACATAGTCCAGCGCGCGCTCCTCGGGCACGTCCCGCGCCGTCTTTCCAATCACAATGACCAGTTCCGCCTCATAGTCCACCTCATCCGGTGCCATACGGGGCAAGCGGATGGGCATGTCCGGACCGGTGACGGCGGTGGTGGGTTTCAGGAAGATGACCGGCCGTTCGGGCAGCTTCAGGTTGCTCTCCTCGGCATGCCTGCGGTAGTTCAAGCCGATGCAGATGACGTTCGGCGGCTCCACCGGCGCCAGCAGACGGACACTGTCCCGCGGGTAGCACCCCTCTCCGGGCGACCAATCGCCGAAGACGTGCCCCGCTATCTCGCGCAGAAACCCGTCCTGCAACACTCCATAACGCGCCACGCCGTCTCCGGCGTCAAAACGTGCGATCTTCAAATACTCTCCCGTTCCTTTCCAGAATGAATGCGGACCTGACACCTAATCCGGCGTCAGCCCGCTTCCGTAGCCGGAGTAGAACCCCAGCACTTTCATCAGCACAAATGCCGCAGCCACCAGCAGGCCCAGCACGCCTGCAGCAACGGCGGAGATCTTCAGATAAGAATGCGCCTCGTCCTGAAAATACTGCGCCACCGTCTCCATCATCCCATCCACGTTGCCGGTCTGCTCGCCTGTCGCCAGCATCTGCAAAGCGCGGCGCGGCAAGGCTCCAGCACGGGCCAGCGTGCCCGCGAGATCCCGTCCGGCCCGGATCTCCGAGGCGGCGGCCCGCAGCCTCCGTCCCAGCGCAGCGTTCCCGCACGAATCCGCAGCCAGCTCCAGCGCCAGGGACGGCTCCAGCCCCGCCTGGTAGGCGGCAGCCATCAGGCGGGATGCCTTTGCGGAAGCCAGCCGGGACACAATGGCTCCGATGCCGGGCGTCCGCAGCTTCAGGAAGTCCCACGCCTCGCCAGCAACCGGCACGGCGGCCAGCAGGATCCTCAAAGCCACGAAGACGGCGACGATGATCAGAAAAGGCGGGACATACTTTTGACGGACGATGGCCACCGCGGCGCCTCCGCCTTCCAGGACCAAAGTGGGCAAGAGCGGGATGAACCGGAGCGCCAGGAGAACCAGCGCAGGATACGCCAGTTCCATCATGAAGGAGTGGCGGGCATGGATCTCGCGCTCATTCATGTCCGCGATGGTTCCCGCCACCGCTTCCACCGACCCCGAATACTCCCCCGCCCGCAGCAGCGCCACCTCCGCCGGAGGAAACGTTCCAGGATAGGCTGCAAGCGCTTGCGAAGCCGGCTCGCCGCGGGCTGTCCGCTCCGCCACGTCCAACAGCACCCTTCGCAGATGCCCGGAGTTCAGAGACCCGATACTGCGGAACGCCTCCGAGACCGATACTCCGGAGCGCAGCAGGGTGTACAGTTGACGCCAGAACATCATCCGGCGGCTGAGAGTGACACGGGGAAAGGCGCGGGCCAGCGCTCCCTCACGAACCGCCCCGGGCGCAGCCGCACCGCCCCGGCCTGACGCACGCAAACGGAGGACAAAGAGACCCTGCTCCCTGAGGGCGCGCGCGGCCTCCGCCTCGCTAGCGGCATCCAGGCAGCCGCGAACCTCCCGCCCGGACCTGTCCTTCGCCTGATAATCAAAAACAGCCATTTACGGCATCCAGCCCTTGAGTATCTCCCCGGCCAGCGAGGCATACCATCCCGCGAACCGTGCGAAGGCGTAGACCAGGACCACGGCATACGCGAGAGCCATTAAGCCGAGCAGCGAATACCGCACCAGGCGAGAGATGGACTCCCACCGGGCTTCGTAATCCCGTTCCAGCTGAAGCAGGGTCTCCGGGACCCGGCCGGTCTGGTCAGCCGTGGCCATTAGCTGGATATCATCGTGCGGAGCCAGGCCGCTTGCACGAAGCGCGCCCGCCATCCCGCGCCCCTGTGCGAGCTCTCCGCTGCCCCGGAGCAACGCCTCCGTGACCGCCCGGTTTCCCACCGCCTGAGCGGCCGCCTCCCAAGACTGGATGGGAGCCACTCCCGCCGATGTCAGCCGTTGCAGGAATCGGTAGAAGCGCCCCATCGAGCGCACCCGGTTGACCGTGCGGCACAGCGGGAGGGCAAGCGCCAGACTATCGGCAACCGGCCGCAGCGGGCCCCACTCCAGCCAGGAAAGCAGGAGCGGCCATCCCAGAAACACCGCCAACAGCGCGGGCACCACAACGAATGCGAACTGCCGCAGCCAGAGCACGGCCCCGTGCCTGAGGAAATCCGTCCACCCTTCCTCCCCGGCCTGCTCGATGATACCCCCGGAGCCCTGCGGAAAACTGGCGGCGCTGAGGTAGTTGGTAAAGAAAACGATGGCGTGCAGGCAGATGAGCCCACTGATCAGGCTGATGTAGCCGAAGATGCGGAACCAGCGGGCGCGCTCGCGGTGGCGCTTCTCGTCCTCAAAGGCGCGCGCGAAGTCTTCGTAGACATCCGCCAGAAAGCCGCCCAGCTCTCCCGCCAGCACCGCCATTCGGCAATCCGTGCCGAACACTGCGGCGTTTGCTGCCAGGGCATCTGCAACGGATGAGCCCTGCTGCACCCTGAGCGCCACATCGCGCGCGGCCGCGCGCACCCGGGCGCTGCGCGAGCGGCTGGCAAGCGCATTGAATGAATCGAAGGGAGAGAAACCGGCGCGGGCCAGTTCCGCCAGCTGCCGCCAGAGCAGCGCCTGCTCGCCCACGGAGAGCGTGGAGACGGTGAAGGCGGAAGCCGACCGGGGAGGCGATGCGGCCCGGGGCGCCGGAGCGGTGGGCGCGGAGCCCGGAGCCGGAACAACGGCAACGGGACGGAAACCCATCCGCACCAGGCGATCCCGGACCTGCTGCTCGTCGGCGGCGTCCATCGCGCCTCGCCGCAAAGTCCCCTGCCGGTCCGCAGCTTCATACCGGAAGATAGGCATGTCCCGGAGTATGGCCTCCTATCCGGACGGATCAAGCGGGGGCGGCCCACTCACCCGGCGGACTTGCTCCCGGTGTTCAGACGGCACGGGCACGGTCTGGTGTTCCGCCACCTCCTCCAGCGGCACCGTGACGAACGACCTCTCGCGAAGCCCCGGATGGGGCACCGTGAGGCCGGGTTCAGCGATCACCTGATCGCCATACAACAGGATGTCTATGTCAATGACACGCGGCCCCCAGCGCACCGTGCGCACGCGGCCC
>CALCJH010000066.1 GCA_937967775.1 uncultured bacterium
GTAATAGCCCTTTTGCATGACATCCTTTGCAACGATACGTTTGCCGCAATTGCAGCGGATGCAGGTTCGCATGCCTGGCCTCCGTGTCCAGTCCGGCCCGGGGGAGTTATGCGGAGGGGCCGTCCCTAGACCATTATATCACGCCGCCCAGCGTCGCTGCTATGCGCCGGAAGCGGAGCAAGCCCGTGGCTGCCCGCCTCCACGCCTCAATGTCCTTCGGCACAGGTGTACAGAGGCGTGAAAGGTTGCGGGTTTCCTGCCAAACCGGGATAATCCATTGGCCTGTCACAGGCGATGCGGCCTGCGGCGGGACCGGCGGATGCCACGCCGCATGGAACGGCCCGGGCTAATCATCAGCGAGGACCGATGCCGATGCGCGCTTCTAGGACAGCCCAGTTTGCCATCGCGATGCTGTCAGTCTGCGCCCTGTACGGGCAGGCTCCCGCGAGGGCGAACGGATACCGGACGGTGGAAGCGGTGGTCGAGTCTGTCCGGCGGCTGTCGCACCCGGTCGTGCAGGTGACGCTGCGGGATGTGCGTCCGGCCGGGTCGGCCGGGCAGCGCGGGGCGCGGGTGGTGGCGTTGTCGTTTCCGGGTCAGTCATCCCCGGGAGCAGCGCGGCCGTGGACAGAGGCCGGAGAAGCCGCCTGGCAGTTGAAGCCGGGCGAGCGTATCCGGGCGTTCCTGTGGAGGCAGTGGGGATCCGAGCAGTGGTATCTAGGCCGGTTAGAGCGAGCGGGACAGGGCTCTGACCCGGAGCGCCCGGGGGAGAAAGGGCTGATCGCGACACTGAAAGTCACGCCGGAGCGAGTGTCGCCGGGTGAAAGCGTCCAGATGACGCTGACGGTGCGGAACGCTTCCGAGACGGTGTACTCATACCAGACGGCGACCGGGCAGCAGTATGACTTCCAGGTGGACGGGCCGGCCGGACGCATTTGGCAGTGGTCGCACGGAAAGCTGTTTACCACGGCCATCGTGCAGGGCAGCATCCGGCCCGGAGAGAGCAAGGTCTACAGCGTGGAGTGGGACCTGAAAGATAACAGCGGAAAGCCGGCGCCGCCGGGCGAGTACCGGGTATCGGCGTGGCTGACCGTGATGGGAGACGAGCGCCCGGCAGCGGAGCCGGTGACGCTGGTGGTGAAGCGGTCGTAACTGCGGGTATCCGCAGCCGGGGAAACAACAGTCCCGGCGTCGTTTTGTCTGCCCCCCGGCAGACGGCCAATACGGAGGAAAAACAACAGGCATCATGAGCAACAAGCGTGTTTATCTGTTCCACGAGGGCAACGCGAAAATGCGGGACCTCCTGGGCGGTAAAGGGGCCAACCTGGCCGAGATGACCAACATCGGCCTGCCCGTCCCGCCCGGCTTCACCATCACCACGGAGTGCTGCAACTACTACAGCAAGCACGGCAAGTTCCCGGACGGGCTGATGGAGGACGTGAAAACAGCCCTGGCGGCCGTGGAGAAGGATATGGGCAAGAGGCTGGGCGACCCGGAGAACCCGCTGCTGGTCTCCGTTCGCTCAGGGGCGAAGTTCAGCATGCCCGGAATGATGGACACGGTCCTGAACCTGGGCCTGAACGATCAGACAGCTGAGGCCCTCATCCGCCTGACGGGCAACGAGCGCTTCGTGTGGGACGCCTACCGCCGCTTCGTGATGATGTTCTCGGACATCGTCCTCTCGGGTCAATATCCGGACCTCAAGAAGGAGAAGTTCGAGCACATCTTCGACGCCCTGAAGGAAAAGGTGGGCGCCAAGCAGGACACCGACGTGGACGCCGCCGGCCTGAAGGAACTGGTGGGCCAGTTCAAGGAGTACTTCAAGAAGGTGACGGGCCAGGACTTCCCGTCCGACCCGATGAAGCAGCTGGAGCTGGCCATCGAGGCGGTATTTAAGAGCTGGAACAACGAGCGCGCGGTCATCTACCGCAACCGCGAGAAGATCTCCCACGACCTGGGAACGGCGGTCAACGTTCAGACCATGGTCTTCGGGAACATGGGTGATGACTCCGGCACGGGCGTTGCGTTCACCCGCGACCCCGCTACGGGCGAGAACAAGATCTACGGCGAGTTCCTGATGAACGCTCAGGGCGAAGACGTGGTAGCCGGCGTCCGCACGCCGGAGACCATTGATCAGCTGGCCGAGCACAACCCGGAGATCTACCAGCAGTTCGTGGAGATCGCAAAGAAGCTGGAGCAGCACTACCGTGACATGCAGGATATCGAGTTCACCATCGAGAAGGGACGGCTCTTCATCCTGCAGTGCCGCGCGGGCAAGCGCACCCCGCAGGCGCACATTGAGATCGCGGTGGACCATGTGAACGAGGGACTCATCACGAAGGAAGAGGCCGTGCTGCGCGTGCCGCCCGAGGTGCCGGGCCTGATGCTGCTGCCGGCGCTGGATCCGGACTTCGTGAAGAAGAACAAGCCCACCGTGCTGGCCAAGGGTCTGAACGCCGGACCGGGCGGAGCCGTGGGCAAGGTGGCCATCGGATCGGCCGCGGCCCTGCGGATGGCCGAGGCGGGCGACGATGTCATCCTGGTGGGGCGCGAGACCACGCCGGACGACCTGGGTGGTATGCTGGCATCCCGCGGCGTGCTGACCGCCACGGGCGGAAAGACCTCGCACGCTGCTCTGGTGGCCCGGCAGTACGGCATCCCGACTGTCTGTGGCTGCAGCGCCCTGCGCATTGACGAGAGCTCCCGCACCATCAGCGCTGACGGGGTGGTGCTGAAGGAGGGAGACTACATCTCCATTGACGGCACCAACGGTCTGGTCTACATCGGACAGATCCCCACCAAGATGCCCGAGGTCTCCGGCAAGTTCGCCACATTCATGGAGTGGGCGGACAGCTTCCGGACCATGGGCGTGCGCGCGAACGCCGATACGCCCGAGCACGCCGCGGAGGCGGTGGAGCTGGGAGCCACCGGCATCGGCCTGTGCCGTACCGAGCACATGTTCATGGGTGATCGCGTGCCGATGGTGCAGGCGATGATCCTGGCCGAGGATGAGGCCGCCCGTGAGGAGGCTCTGGCCAAGCTGCTTCCGCTGCAGCGCGAGGACTTCGTGGGCATCTTCAAGGCGATGAAGGGCTACCCTGTGACGGTGCGTCTGATCGACCCGCCGCTGCATGAGTTCCTGCCCAGCCTGGAGGAGCTGCTGGTCGAGACCACCGAGATGCGCGTGAAGGGCGAGACCGGCCCGGCATACGAGGAGAAGATGAAGCTTCTGAACAAGGTGAAGGAGCTGCACGAGTTCAACCCGATGCTGGGTCTGCGCGGATGCCGCCTGAGCATTTATTTCCCGGGCATCGTGCGCATGCAGGTGGCGGCCATCATCGGCGCTGCGTGCGAGGTGAAGAAAGCCGGCCTGGATGTGCATCCGGAGATTATGATCCCGCTGGTGGGCATCGTGACCGAGCTGACGCACATCAAGGAGCAGCTGGAGCAGGTGGCCCAGGAGACGATGAAGGCGGAAGGGATCGAGGTGGACTACAAGTTCGGGACTATGATCGAGATCCCGCGCGCCGCCCTGACCGCTGACGAGATCGCGCAGGAGGCTGCCTTCTTCAGCTTCGGGACCAACGACCTGACCCAGATGGCCTACGGGCTGTCGCGCGATGACGCTGGCAAGTTCCTGCCGCTTTACATCGAGAAGCGCATCATCCCAGTGGATCCCACCGAGAGCCTAGATGTAAAGGGCGTGGGACGCCTGATGCAGATCTGCGTGGAGGACGCCCGCAAGGTGAACCCGGGCATCAAGCTGGGAATCTGCGGGGAGCACGGAGGAGATCCGGACAGCGTGAAGTTCTGCTACAAGCTGGGGCTGGATTATGTCTCGTGCTCGCCGAAGCGGATCCCGGTGGCGCGCCTTGCGGCGGCGCAGGCTGCTCTGGAGAAGGACGGCGGCAGCACACGCGACAAGTAACCCTGCCGTTTGCCGCTGCGGCGGCATTCGACCTGGGACGAGACATCTCTCGGCTCACGGGGCCGGCCAGAATGGCCGGCCCCTGTGTTTTTCCAATCCGCTGATTGAGCCGTCCGGCGAAGCCGGATGAGTCGAAACCACACCTTCGTGGGTCACGTCTCGATACGCGTGGCTGACACCGCGCCACTCGACCGCCGTAGGGAGCAACGCTCGGAGCGTAAGGTTGAAGGTTGAATGTTTGGGGTTGATGGTTGGGAACCCTGCTCTTCCGGGGTTCCCGGACCGGGCGCGCTGCGACAGATGAGTCTGTCCGCTAAGATGTCTCGCCAACCCCGGGGCGGGGCCTGCCCCGGCGTGCGGCCTGCGGAGGCCCCGGTCTGAAGGCTTACTCCTCCGTGACCTCGATGGGCGGGTTGTTGCCGCTGAAGTGCGCCCGGGCGCCGATGCGGTTGATCACCTTGAGCGGGTCGGAGCCCATGTTGTTCGTGAAGCTGACGCGGCTCTGGTCACCCTCCAACACAGCCGCTAGACCGCCACTGTTGAACGTGCATCCGGTGACGTTCAACCTGCCTTTAGTGACCGTGAACGCAGGCAGATCCCCCTTCTTTGCCACGTTCCAGTCGTTGATGTTGCAGCCGGTCATGTTCAGCGAGCCGCCGTTCACAATCGCCAGCGCCTCCGCCACCGCCCAGAAGTTGCAGTTAGTCAGTGTGACGTTCCCGGTATTGGTCTCGTGAAGCATAACCCCCGCACAGTGCGTCCCTCCGAAGGGGGCAAACTCACCGTTGGTGATGCTGATGCCGGTGTTGAAGCTGTCCTGTATATCCAGCGCCACCCCCACGCAGTCCGCGCCGATGCCCACGAAGTTGCCGTTGGTCACACCGCCCGGATAGGCCTTCTCCTTCACCTCCTGCGAGGTAAAGAACCGGTATCCCACGCGGTATCCATAGCAGAACGTGTTCAGGCAGTATTGCCAGTCCGAGCGGCCGAACTCGAAGGCCACGCCGTGCGACTGCACCCAGGCGCGCAGGGGCCTGTTCAGCGTGAAATACGGCCAGAAGTGGACGTTCTCGATGCGGCAGATGTCGTAAATGTGGTCCGCGTGAATACCGACCCTGAGCGGCTCACCCCAGATATTGCGCACCAGGCTGGCGTGCGCACCGTCCAGGTTGATTCCCTGATACGCGTTGTAGAGGAAAATGTCTTCAATGCGGCCGTCCGGGCCGGCGTGGATAGCATAAGGAAAAGGAACCGGCTCGGCGGCATCAGCCTTCTGGTCCGGGTACTCGATGCAGATGCCCTTCACCCCGCTACCTCCCGCTGTGGCCATGATGCAGCCGGGTCCGTCCGTCCTGCCTTTTCCATAGGTTGAAAGCAACACCGTTCCGCGCTGTCTGCCGGGTCCGCGATACTCGCCCTGCAGAGTGGTGGCTGCGGGGATCTGCAGAGAGCCCGCTATGAGATATCGCCCCGCCGGCGCGAAGACCGTGCTGCCTTTCTGCTCCGCGGCGCGTTGAAGCGCCTTCTGGAAGGCCGCCGTGTCGTCCGTGACCCCGTCGGCCGCCGCCCCGAAATCCTTCACCGAAAAGGTGCCACCAAGAACCGGCGCCGCGGTAAGGGCCCAGGCAAGGAGCAAAGCGATGATTCCTGTTGCTGAACTCATCAGTCTCGATTCTTCCCCCTGTGAAAGCCTGAATGACGGAAGACTCAGGGATTATCCGTGCTTTTCTCGGAGGGGTGCAACCGGGACTGCGGATGCGGTTGGCAAGTCAGGCCGGCAGGTCTTCCATCGCGGAAGTGTCT
>CALCJH010000067.1 GCA_937967775.1 uncultured bacterium
GGGAGCAGTTTGGCTCCGGCGGGAGTAAGCCCTGCGTTTTCAACCACGGCGATCCCGTCGCTCCAGGGTGACCATCCGCCCACGTTGCCCGCTCTGTCACGGGCTCTCACACGGCTGAAGTAGCTGCGGCCTGCCTCTCCCTGAATGCTGTGCGAAAGGACGTTGCCGGCGTCGCCCGAAAAGACATCAGCCGTTCCAGGAGCCGTGCCGGTCTGCAGATCATATCCGGCCACCCCGCTGCCTCCAGGGTCATCCGGAGTCCTCCACTGGAACAGAACCGTGGGGGAGGTCGTGTAAACGCCCGCGTCGGTTGGCGCTGACGGCGCGGCGGGCGGTTCCGTATCCACCAGCACGCCGGCGCTGACCGCGGAAAGGCCACTGACATTTCCGGCGTTGTCCACCGCCTGGACACGGCAGTAATACGTCTGCCCGCTCTGTCCCGTGATGGTCTTGCTGAGAGTATTCCCGGCGTTTCCGTTGAAGACGTCCGACCCGCCCGGCGTGGTCCCGATCCTGCAGATGTATCCCGCCGTCCCACTCAGAACGTCCGTCACGGGATTCCAGGTGAAAGTCACCTGCGGATCGCCGGTGAATGGCGACGGCCCGGACGGCTGCGCCGGAGTGGGAGGAGGAACGCGGTCCAGGACGATGGTATCCGAGACAGCGGGGGAGATATTCCCGTAGGGGTCGCGGAACCGCGCATAGACGAATCTTGTGCCGTCCAGGCTCACCAGGTTCCAGCTGCGCGCCGGCGCGAACGGCTCCCACGCCGTCCACGAGACTCCGTTGTGGCTGAACTGCGCCGCCATCACACCGGAGTCATCTTCCGCGTTGAGGTTCAGGACAACCGCAGTTGTGTTGGTGAAGGGTGCCCCGCCGTTGATCAAAATGGATCCGGAAGGCGGCGTGGTATCCGGGGAGGGAGACGCGGTAAGCTGAATCTCCGCGATTGCGATCCGTCCCGCAGAAGCGTTGTTCACCACGTCCAGCCGGATCTGCGTGACAGTGCCCGTCCACTGCCCGCTGGATCCCATATCCACGACATATTCCGTAACCCCGACATCGTTCGGGAAAAGACTGAAGGCCACAGATCGAGCCGGATCCCAGCCGGGTGCGGCGTCCGTGGAGAAGAAGACCTGCCCGATTGTCCCGATGCTGGAGTTCTGCATCCGGATGCGCAGGTAGCGGAAGTGCGATGCGTCCGCGCTGACCTCCGGGGAGATGATGTACGGGTCGTTGCCCGCAATGTCGAACTGCAGTGCCCCGCCCGCGACCGTGGCGGCAAGCACGTGGTTTGCCATCTCCCAGCCCTTGAAATAGCCGGGCGTCTCGAAGCTCCAGGTCAGCCAGCGGACGGCCGGGGAGGGCTGGCTGAGATTCCCGGCGGAGTCATAGGCCCGGACCGTGAACCGGATATTCTTCAGATTGGCCAGCCCGGAGATGGTGGCCATCGGCTCGCGGACGTCGGCAATCTCTTGCCCGTCCGCGTAGACCTTATAGCCCTTCACCCCGAAGTCGTCGTAGGGCTCCTCCCAGGAGAGACGGCAGCTGTCCGGGCCGGTGTAGCGCGCTATGCACACCCGCGACGGAGCCGCCGGCGGTGTGGTGTCCTGCCTCCCGATGACAAAGACCTGCATCTCTGTGTGCATCGAAAAGGATATGGTCACTGTGCCGTCAGGATTCACGGTGTGCGTGGGCGTATCCGTTCCTTCCGGAGTGACGCGGTGGACCTGCTGCACCGGTATCCAGGAGGGAACGGGGACCGTCACGGTGCCGGAGAGCGGGCTGATGCTGTAGTTCGGAGACCACGGAAATCCCGAGACGCTGTAGTTGTTGTTCAGCACAATGGCCACAACCGCGTTCTCACCCACCAGGGAGCGCCCCAGCGCTCGCGTAGTGCTGAACATCAGGTTCGGGATGGACTCTCCGTAAAGGCAAAGGTTGCGGATCTGGCTGAGCTGCCTGCCCAGCTTGACGGCCTCCTGGAACTGGGCGGGGTAGTTGGAGGCGGTGTTCGGCTGCAGCACAAACCACAGGATGCCCCTGGAGCCGGTCATCACGTTCGCCCAGAACTGGTAGTTGACCCCCCACGGCTCAGGTTGCCGATTCCACGCGCTGCCCGCCAGCTGGCTCCAGTTCCACATGATCTTCGGCTCGGTGTTCAGCTTGAGCTGATCGCTGAACTCGATAGCCTCCTCCATCCGCGCGAAACGGGTGATGCCCGTGCCGGGGATGTTGTTCGGCGCGTACATCACGTAATGATCCTGCCCGATGATGTCCGGGATGTGCCCGTATGTATTGAATGCACGGGTGGTGTTCAGGTTCAGGAAGGAGGGGTGGGTGGGGTCCGCCCAGAGGATGTCGTTTCCCTCCTTGATCTGTTGGACGGGCACCCCGTTCAGGTCGGGTTCGTCGCGCAGGAACCAGGCGCGGATGTCGGGGTTGCCTGTCTGAGCCGCCACCACGGCCGGGTCCGGATACTTCGGATCCCCGGTGTTGATGATGTTGAACGTGCGGATGAAGAACCGGTCGGCCATCTGCCGGATGGCCTGCCAGTCATTGCTACCCGTCACCGTATCGAGCAGCGCCTGCCGGGAAAGTTCCTGCCCGGCGTCGTTCGTCGCCATGCTGGAGCTCCAGGAACCCACGGGGAACCAGGGCTCCACCAACCTGACCGGCGCGCCCACGGTGACGATCTCTCCTCCAGGCCGTGTGGAGCGCACGCGCACCGCCAGAGGGGTCAGAGGGGAAAGCGGAGCAGGGTGTGTGACCTTCGCGATAGCGACGCTGTTCGGCGCGATGACCGGCCCGCCGGCAAGCGTCATTGAGGTAGTCACATCGTCGTTAAGAAAAAGCTGCGTAACCGTGTGGGAGACCGTGTCCAGATTGCGCAGGAACACATAAACCGTGCGCCAGTCCGGGGAGGGAAGCACTCCGCCGATGCGCAGTCTGGGAGTACTCAGGGTGGCCGTCGCGGTGACCGGCTGGCCGATCTCCGGCGTGACCGTCAGTGAAACGCTGGCTCCTTCCGTCAGAGGCGCGCTCGTGGCCTTTACGGTCACGGTGGATACACCTCCCGCCGGAACGACGGCGGGCCAGATGCGCCACCAGGAGATCGTCCCGTTCGTCTCCAGATCCTGCAACGGCGTGCCGTTGATCCGGATCTCGCTGACGGCGGCGGGCAGGGCTCCGGCATTGCGGAGGAACACGAACATCACCCCGCCGTTGTCCACGGGGTAGTTCTCGGTATACGTCTGCGAGTGTGTGGCGCGGTGGAACGAGATCTGCTCGATCGTCAGAGATGCCTCAGCAGGATGTATCAGCGTGCCCGCCAGCACTGACAGGAAAAGGATGTGACGGATGGCTTTCATCTGGGCTACCTGTTCGAAAGCGGCTCGTCCGGGTCATCTGGGGGACGGGTCCGGCCCGTGATGCCGGACCCGTCTTTTGCTGTGCCTTGTCTTGCTCTACCGCGAGGGTGTTACAGTGCGATCATCTGGGTCTGCCAGATGACGGGCGACGGGACGCTGCCGGTCACCGCATCGCCCACCGGGACCACGTTGTATCCGGAACATCCGGTCACCAGGACGAACTCTCCCACTGCGGGGCTCGGCTCGCCGTTAATGTTGTAAACGCAGATGCCCTTGCGTCCGCTTCCGTCGTCGAACCCGCTTCCGTCGTCAATGTAGTAGCAGTTGCCGTACGGGACAGCGGTGACGCGCCCGGCGGTGTGCACCAGTAGTCCGTATGTCTTGAGACCGACGCCGTTGAAGGTGTTGGCCTGGGCCTTGTTGGCAATCACCAGAGGCCGCACCGGGGCGCCCGGAGCTGCGGACAGAACCTCTCCGCCGGTCAGGAATTTCTCCTGACCGCCTACGGTCACCACGCTGCCCGTGACGGTCACCCGGTCATTGATGTTCACCGATGGGCCCGGCCACCAGTCCACGCGGATGCCGGACGTGCGGTCCTCGTCCTGGATATAGAACCACCAGGGGAATCTTCCCGTCACAACTTTGCCGGTCAGCCGAGCATAGGTTCCATCCGGCAGTGTCTTCAGTTGCGCGATGGACGAAACGTCAACCGGAGCGGGATCGTCGAACTCCGCGGCTCCAAGGTCGGGCGCGGCGGCCGTTGCGGGAAGCGGGCGCGACTGCCCGTCAACGTCCTGAACGACGTCCGAGCCAACCGCCTTTGCAAACGCCGGAACACTGGTTGCGGTCAGCCTTCCCGTTGGGGACAGGGCAGGGTACCGAATGATGGTGTCTGCAGGATACACTCCAAACCCGGGAAATGCCGGTGTGGAGGGACTCCAGAACGCCAGGTTCTTCTGCCCGTTGAGATCCAGGTTGGAGAAGATGATGGGCTGCTGCTGGCTTGCGTCAAAGATGCAGTATTCCGCCGTCAGAACGTCCGTCGTGCCATCGCCCTCATCGAGGCGCGATCCCCAGATGAAGTTCCTGGTGATGGGGCCGAACATCGTGCAGTGCTTGAGATTGATGGTCGCCGGAGCGAGGATGAACGTCTGCTGATCCTTGCTCCAGATGAAATGGTCCTCGCCGGTCCCCTGCCAGATGCAGTTGGTGGCGTAGAGGTCTACAGGCTGGTCCCGGAACACCGGCTGCCCCACCGAGTCGCGAAGCACCAGATTGAACACCCCCGCTCCGTTGAGGAACTCGCAGCGCTCCAATGACACGGTCAGCGGGTTGAGGAGCGGTCCCTCGAATGCGCTGTCCATAAAGTTATGTAGCGGTCCCCTGACGGCAACAGAAATGTCCCGCAAGGTGAGATTCGCTCCGGTGAAGCGGATAGGGAGGATGTTGCCCCCCTGCAGAATCGCATCGAAGGAAGCCCTTGCGCCGGGGCTGCCCGCGATGGTCAGGTTCATCGCTCCGCCAAAGCCGTGAAACGCAATATCTCCGCAGCCGTCTAGGAAGGTCGGGTTGTTGAAGATGAAATTGCCGGGGCTGTTGTCGGAGAACATCCGGTAGAAGCCTGCGCCGCCGCCCGAGCCAAGAGAGCAACTGTCAAAGGTTAGCGTGCCGGTGTAGACGCCGTTGGTTCGGATGGTCTGCACGCCAGGCGCCGGAGCTCCGGGCGCGGCGCCGATCAGACAGCGGGTGAACGTATGATTCCCACCGGTAATGTAGAGCACCGGCCCGTTGCCGCTCGCCGGCCGGAGGTCGCAGTCCTCGAACACACAGTCCTCCGAGGCAGGCGCGGCGTAGACGAGAGCTCCTCCGTCCCGATTAGCGGGGAAGGAGCATCTCCGGAAGACGCTCGCCTTGCCCTGCAAGTAAATGACGGTGCCCGGGTTGTCCTGTCGGAAAATGCAGTCCTCCACCGTGTGGGGGGCCGCGGTGACATTCAGCACCGCGGACGAGGCCGTGGTGGGTGATTGTCCGGCGAACTCGATGTTACGCAAAACTGCGGGACCGTTGTGGTTGATGTTGGTGAACAGCCCGCTGCTGCCCG
>CALCJH010000068.1 GCA_937967775.1 uncultured bacterium
CCCTGCCGTAGCGAAACGAGGCAGTCGAATGTGGGCGCTCGCCCGGCGGCGCTCCCGCATGTCAGGATATCCTGTACCCAGGATGCGTGCTTTCGGGTTGCCGTGAAGTCTATGGTGGAGGAACCGTGTGGAAGAGCTGCTAATCCGTTTTGCGGAAGAAGAAGATGAGGGATCCTGTGCCCTCCTGGATCCGCAGATCCCCTCGTACTTTCTGACCCGCCGTATCGAACAGCGTGAGGTCATCGTCGCGGAGCTGGACGGCGAGCTGGTGGCCTGCCTGCGCTTTGAGTTCCTGGGGGCGCGTGCGCCGCTCATCTCGCTTCTCGCCGTGCGTCCTGACCTTCAGGGGGAAGGGATTGGCCGGCATCTCATCGAGTTCCTGGAGGAATACCTGCGCGACCTGGGATACAACGCCCTGATGTGCGCCGCGAGGGAAGGATCCCCGGACTTCGAGAGGTGGCTGCACAGGCTCGGATTCCAGGAATGCGGATTCCTGTCAGGGATGCATCCGGACGGAAGCGGGGAAGTGTTCTTCCGCAAAAGCCTGGAGTAGGGGAGGGGCCCGCTCGTAAGGCGCGTGCCGGTGGGCATGCTATAATCCCGCATCGGGGAGATGCGCCGCGCGGCGCGCCCACTTCATCCGGATTCGGAGTTCGCCTTGTCTCTCAGGGTCTTCAACACCCTCACCCGCGCTAAAGAGGAATTCGTCCCGCTGACGCCCGGCTACGTCGGGATGTACTGTTGCGGCCCCACAGTATACGACCACGCCCACATCGGTCACGCCAAGCTTTACGTAGCCATGGATATGGTGGTGCGCTATCTGCGCCACAGGGGCTACCGCGTTCGCTATGTAATGAACATCACGGATGTGGGGCACCTCACCGACGACGCTGACAGCGGTGAGGATAAGGTCGCCCGCCGCGCTGCCGCGGAGCGGGTGGATCCTATGGAGCTGGTGGAGACCTACACCCGCAGCTTTTTCGAGGACATGGATGCCCTGAAAGTCCAGCGTCCTAACATCGCTCCTCGCGCCAGCGCGCATATCCCCGAGCAGATCGAGATGGTGCGCCAGCTACTTGAGAAGGGTTTCGCATATGAGGTGGACGGGGCGGTCTACTTCGATGTCACCCGCGCGCCGGAATACGGAAAGCTCTCGGGCCGGCGTCTGGAGGATCTGGAGGCCGGAGCGAGGGTGGATGTGGATCCCAACAAGCGTAATCCGGGCGATTTTCTTCTGTGGCGCCCGGCGGCTCCCGGGCATATCCTGCGCTGGCCATCTCCCTGGGGATGGGGCTATCCCGGATGGCATCTGGAGTGCTCTGCGATGGCGCGCCGCTATCTGGGTGAGACCTTCGACATCCACGGCGGTGGGCTGGAGAACATCTTCCCGCATAACGAAGATGAGGTGGCGCAGAGCGAGGCGGCCAACGGATGCCCCTTCGCCCGCTACTGGATCCACGTGAACTCGCTCACGGTGGGCGGGCAGAAGATGGGCAAGTCCCTCGGCAATGCCATCTACATCAAGGATGCTCTGAAGCGGTGGACTCCTGAGGGAATCCGTTTCTTCATTCTTTCCACTCATTACCGCAGCGTTCTGGATGTTACAGACGATGCCCTGGCGGCTGCCGAAGCGGGGGTGCGCCGGTTGAATACGGCTCTGCGCCTGGCGGAAGAAGCCATCGCGGCCGGGAGGGACGGGCAGGCGGGCCTGGGGCAGGCCTTGGAAGAAGCCAGACAGCGGTTCCACGAGGCGATGGACGACGACTTCAACACCGCGTCCGCCATCGCGGCGCTGTTCGATCTCGCGCGCGAGCTGAACTCCGCGCTGGCTTCGGGAACCGGGGCGCGTCTGGAAGACTTGAAAGAAGTGGTGGCCACA
Organism: uncultured bacterium; assembly: GCA_937967775.1. Classification (GTDB taxonomy): domain Bacteria; phylum Armatimonadota; class UBA5829; order DSUL01; family DSUL01; genus CALCJH01. The sequence continues at coordinate 1,880 of CALCJH010000068.1, forward strand.
TTCCGGACCATGGCGGGCGATGTGCTGGGTCTGGTGCGGGATGACAGCGCGGAGGCGGATCAGGAACTGTCCCGTCACCTAATGGAGATTCTCATTTCGCTGCGCTCTACCCTGCGCGCCCGCAAGGAGTTCGCTCTGGCGGATGAGATCCGCGAAAGGCTTGCGGCCGCTGGAATCGAGCTGGAGGATCGTCCCGGTGAGACCGTCTGGCGAAGGCGGACCTGAAACCACATCTTCTGTCCGTAACGGCGCGTCGCATCGTGCGGCGCTTGCCGTCGTGGCCTGTTCCCTGGCTGTCGTTGCAGGCCTGGCCGCGGGAGCGGACCTTTTCGTGCAGCGATCCAATGTCGTGGTGCCTGGCGTCAGTGTGGCCGGGATCCCGCTGGGCGGATTGCGGAAACAGGACGCCCTCGCCCGCCTTGAGAAGACCTGCGCCGCTCCTTCGGTGGTCCGGCTGATAGCTGCGGGTTCGCAGAAACCGCCTCTAAATATCCCGTCGCGTGATGTCCATTTGACCGTGGAGGCCGATCAGGCCGTGCGGGATGCCCTGCGCGTCGGCAGGGAGGGATGGGTTGGCGAGAGGCTCCTGGAACGCTGGCGGGTGCAACGGGAGGGTGTGGACATCCCACTGCGCCTCTCCGTAGCGCCGGCCGCGCTGAAATGGGTCTTGGAGAACAGCGCCGCCAACCGTTTCGCGTCTCCCGCGGTAGACGCTGGCATCATGGTGAGGGCCGGACAGCTTGTTAAGACCCCAGAGAGGGTGGGGACGGCAGTGGACGTTGAAGCGTCGCTAAAGCAAGTTGCCGCGTTAGCCCTGGAGCGGCCTGCCGAGGTGCTGGAGCTTCCCATCGTCCTGCGCCGGGATCTTCCGTCCATCACTCTGACTGAC
>CALCJH010000069.1 GCA_937967775.1 uncultured bacterium
TCGCCCGCTATGATGCATTTAGCCGAGGGCAGCAAGCTCCGCACGCGTGCCATCGCCAGCACCAGCGTGCTTATATCTTTTTCCTTCTCCAGCCGGCTGACGCAGATGACAAACGGGGAGTCTTCGGGGACACCCAGTTCCCGCCGCACAGCCGCCGGATCCCTCACACGATCAATCTCGGGAGCGATGCCGTTGGGAACCACCGTTATCCTGTCCGGGGACACCCCTTCCCTCTCCACCATCCGCTTTTTCGCCTCTTCGGACACGGCGATAAAGTGCGATACCCTTGCGTTGGCCGTTCTATGGCCCCACCTGTAAAGCATTCGGAGCGGGCCGGAATGGCTCTGGAATCCGGGGTCGAGAAAGTGCTGGGTGTAGACGACGTGGGGGCGACGGTTTCGGGGAAGCAAAGTGGCGCTAAGAAGCGTCCGCCCGTTGTGGCAGTGAAAGATTTCAGCTTCTCGGGCTGGCCGACTCATCAGACGTGAAACGTGCGTCAGAACATTCTTGCCCGTGAAAAGGGGCAAAGTCTCGATTCCAGCCTCGTGTGCGGCCTGATCGAAGAGGCTTCCCCGTCTGCAGACAACAGCTGTATTGACGCCGAAAAAACTCCGCAAAGTCTGAGTCAGCGTCAGAATATGCCGCTCCGTTCCGGCCAGATGGGGAGTGTCCAGCAGATGGAGAACCTTCACGCCGGCACCCGTGCGGGCAGCTCGCTGCCGTCAGCAGAAACGGGCAGAGTCCGCTTCTGCCTCTGCTGCAGGAAGGCCGCCGCCATCCCCACAAAGGCCCATCCCAGGAAGCCCACTCCGCGCCGCCAGTAGACATCCATCAATCCGTGACAGAGTGTCAGCACAAACACGGAAAGCCCCACCATCAACAGGGTTTTCCGCTGTTCGTCATCACATCGCCTCAGAGCCCGGCGGAATGTGGTAATCCCTCCCCATACCATCGCCAGGAATCCCCCCAGGCCCAGCAGCCCGCTTTCGCCCAGCGTCAGCACCAGCACATTATGCGGCTCGATATACTTTCGCAGGCCGACCCCCCTGCCGATCAACGGGCTCTCGCGGTAGACCTCCAGAACCTCTTCAATGGAGGCAATACGCGTCTGCACAGTCTTTGCTCGTCCCGTAATCTCAGTGGCGTATTCCCGGCTTTCTTCCGGCAAAGTCATCCAGAGGATGGCAAGCACCGGGACCGACACTGCCAGAACGGCGGCGAACGCCCGGATGTTGCGTGTCAGGTATAACAGCAAAAGGACACCCGCACTGGTGGCAAACCATCCTCCCCGGGACAGGCTCAGCAGTATGCCCATAGCGCTCGCTGCACATGTGCCAAGCAGCCACATCCGTCTGGTGCCAGATGGCCTGTGGGCCAGAAGGATGCCCAGGCTCATCACAATGCCGCACCCGAACGCCGGACCTAGATGGTTCTTATGGAGTCCCAGCGTGTACATGCTGGCCTTGATGCCGGATCCCAAAAACGTGAAAAGGGCGATGAACGCCAGAATCAGCACACCAAGAAGGTATGCGTCTACGCAGCGGTAGAACGTTTTCATTCGGCCGTCGGCGTTGGCGAAAATCAGCAGGGCTCCCAGAGTCACCACCGCCATTCGGCTGAGCGAAACGAGTGACGCCCACCCCTGCCAGTTTACCAGCGTGCCGATCGTGGCGATCAGCAGAAAAAACAGCAGAGGCATCAGCGCCGGACCGGCAATGAATCGACCTTTGCGCATAGCAATGGCCGGGAGCGCGAGCGCAAACAGTCCCGCCGCAATGTCCGCCGCGCTGACATTCACATAGGCAATACCTCCCAGAAGGGATTGCTGGTAGGGCATTGCAGCAAAAATCGCCAGCAAGAACAGGGTGGGCCAGAGCTTTGCTGCCTGCAGAGCGCAGAAAACGCCGGCCAGCGCCGCCGCGGCTTCCGCCGAATAGCGGAACAAAACGAGGATCGCCACAATCCACACAAACGACCACGCCGCCGCGCCAAGCGGCCAGCGGCCTGCCGTTCCGACGCGGGGCCGCGGCCGAATCCTGACGGCTGTGCTCGGCGCCTCGCTCAGAGACACTGCATTGTCCTCCGCTCCACCGAGAGATTCCACCGGAGAACATCCTGCCACTCACGGCGACGAAGAAGTGCCGTCCGGTCGCCCCGCCTTATCAGACCCAGAGCGGTGTAAGCGGGAACCCGGCACAAAGCGCCGGCCACACTGGTCAGGCGGTTCGTCCACACTCCAGGGGCCCCGTAGTGTTTTCGAAAGAAATCCTCCTTGGATCGGTGGAACGCCTCCACAGCGGCTCGGCTCTTCTGGCCGCTCCCTCCTCCCACGTGCACCGCCTCGCCCGCAGGGGTGAACCAGACCGTCCAGCCCACCGCGCGCATCCGCTTCTGCCAGTCCGTCTCTTCGGCATACATGAAGAATCGCTCGTCGAAGCCTCCCACCTCTTCAAAGGCCTTCCTGCGCACCAGCATGCACGCCCCGATGACCCAGTCCACCTCTCGTTCGCAGTCGTGCGCCCAGCGGCGGTAGTCGCCCAGCACCGGGTGATTCGGGAACAGCGAAGCCACGAACAGATTCTCCAGCAACGCCCGCAGCGGGGAAGGGAATCGGTAGCAGGAGATCTGCAGGCTCCCGTCCGGCCGAACGATCCTCGGCCCGGCTACGGCCGCGTCGGGGTGTCTCTCCAGGCAGTCCATCAGCGCCTTTGTGCATCCGGACCTCAGGAATGCGTCGCTGTTGACCAGCAGGAACAGTTCACCCCGCGCCTGCGCCATCGCCAGATTGTTGGCTGCGCCAAAACCGGCGTTGCGGCCGCTCTGAATCACGCGGACCTCCGGGAACTCCCGCTTCACGGCCTCCGCGCTGCCGTCAGCGGAGGCATTGTCCACCACCAGCATCTCGGACGGCGTCCCGGTCAGGTCGGCCCTGAGCGCGCGCAGACAATCCAGCGTCATCTCCCGAGTGTTGTAGCTTACCACGATGGCGGAGACGTAAGGCGTCAACCTCTTACTCCTCCCTCGTGGCTCCTGATGACCCGTGCGGGAACGCCCACGGCGACAGCCTGAGCTGGAATGTCTCTGGTGACGACTGCATTAGCCCCGATGACCGCATTGTCCCCGATAGTGACTCCACGGGTGATCGTTGCCTTGGCCCCGATCCAGACATTTCGACCGATCCGAACAGGCGCCACCTTGAAGCCCTGCGTGCGCACAGGGCCTTCCGAGTCAAAGCGATGGTCGTGGTCCCGGATGGATACTTGCTCGGCAATCATGCAGTTGTCACCAATCGTCACTTCCTCAAGAGCAGCAAGCGTGCAGTGATGGCCGAATACCACTCGTTCACCTATTGTCATCCGGCCGTGGCACTCTACGGTCATTGCCCGGTCCAGCACGCAGCGGCGTCCTACAATGAGGCAACCCTTTTCGCCCAGAAGAAGGTTGAAGCCGGCCCTTATGTCGCAACAGGATCCAAAACGGGCCCGCGGGTAACGCACTCGTAGGTAAATCAGCCTGACGCGGCGCCAGAGTGCGCGTGAGAGACGACGGATCATCGCTCTCCCTCGAGCGCTTTTGCGACCACCGCCTCCACGGCCTCCAGCCGCACATCCCAGGAGTGCTTCGCTGCCTCTGCACGACGGAGAAGCTTTGGCTCCTCGCCTTCGTTCAGAGCCTCAAGACACGCCCTCAGAAAATCATCGGCGGATCGGGCAATCCTCACCAGCTCCGGATAGTCCCGGAAGCCGGCCACATCCGTCGAAACGATCGGCTTCCCCGCCGCCAGATACTCCCAGAGCTTGATGGGGTTCAGACTCTCCGTGAAAACCGTCATCCGGTGCGGCGTGATGCAGACATCGAACGCCCGCATATACTCCGGCACGTCGGCATACGGAACGCTGCCTGTCAGCCGCACCCGTCCGGTCCCCACCAGCCGGAGTTCTTCCTCCTTTCCCAGCATCTGCGGACCCACCAGCGCAATCGTGCCCCTCTCCATCTTACGTGCGATCTCCTCCACAAGTTGCGTGTCCACCCGATCCGGATGAATGGTGCCCACATAGCCGAGCACCGGCCGGTCCCACTGCCGGCACGCCTCCGGCAGGGGCCCTTCGCCGTCCAGCACCCTGGCGTAGTGCGACGCGTCCACGCCGTTGGGAATCAGCTCCAGGCGCCGGGCCAGAGGCCGCTTCATCTCGTAGAGCCTCTGCGAGCAAACGATCACCGCATCCGCCTTCCGACACAGGGCTTCGTCCTGCCGGATCGTGAGGCGGCGAAGCCATTCCGGCTGTTCGATGCTGGTCCAGTCGTCCGTGATGTCGTAAATGACCGCCCGCTCGCCCATCCGTCCGGCCATATGGACCGCCTGATGCGGATTGAGCCACAGGACAGGTTTCTCAACTCCCACCTCTCGCGCCGCGCGTCGGACCTGCGCGCGCTGCAGAGCTTCGTTTGCCAGCCGGCCCGTGGTCAGGGTGTTCGGCAGCAGCTTCAGCGGGTGGAACAGCGTGATGTTCGGGAAGCCGGGTGCCTGTCCGATGGCCTTCTTGCCCTGTAGTCCCTCCCGTGTGCGCAGGTGGCGCGACACGTCTCTGGGCTGCCCTACAAACAGAATCTTCATCTCCGGGTGCCGCCGTGCAAGGCCGGCACACAGGAACTGATTCCTGCGCCACACCTCGTCCCAGTCCTCAATGGATACAAAGATCAGGTCATGGGGTCTCATCAAAGCGCTTCAGACATACGACCCGCCCGTTATTGGCCTCGTAAAAAATGATTCGAATCAGCTTCCGCAAGTTTTGGGGAATGGCGCAAACAAGATCTTCCTCACTTCCTTCTGTATCTATTTTAAGGACGTCAATCCTCCCGTGTTTCGATATGACATCTATGAGGACGTCATTTATCGAGATCGACGGGACCTCGATCATATTTCCAGTAATCTTTGATATTGACCCGTATCTCCCTGTTGGCTCTATTCCAAAAGAAACCATACCTGTATGTAATGATACAGCTTTAGTTTGGAGAATGTATCTGCCTTCGAATGGAGAAAGATTGAACTTCAACCGTGGAATATTTACAGGAGATGGCTCAAAGAGGTACACATAAGAATTTTTATTTAGTGTTAAAAAATATGATGCCGATATTCCGATGTTCGATCCAATATCCACGACGACATAACAATCGTATGCACAATGATAATCATTTCTAAAGAAGACTTCGTTAACAGTCAGCAAATCATGGTAGCTGAAAAGATTTAGATCTATCTTCCCTGTTGGAGTATTGAGCCGAATGGCGTAAGGATAGCTGCCACGATTAAGGAGATATCTTATGAAGGTGTCTGTAAACGCGCGAAACCCGTCACTGCAGCGAATCATGCCAGCCAGAGCACGATAGTGCCGCGGATTGAAAGGAGCAGCGAGAATTCGGCGGATGTCTCTGTCAACTATGCGCACAGCCGGAAAGATCCCCCTTGGCGACGAGAAGTCGGCTTTTTCCGCTCACGCCCGGGCGAGCGGGTTCTTTTCCACTGCCTTCAGCAGCCTGCTATAGCTGTTCTCCCAGGTCAACTGCTCGGCTCTTGCCCGACCTCTTCTGCCGTATTCCTCCCGCAGGGCCGGATCCCGCAGAAATTCCTCCACCCGGTCCGCAAGCTCCACGTGGTCCGGCGGGGTGAAATACCTCACCGCATCCCCGCCCACCTCGGGGATGCCTCCACGTCTTGCAGCCACGCAGGGCAGCCCGGAAGCCATCGCCTCTCCCAGAGTCAGAGGACACGCGTCATCGCAGTTGGAGGGCAGGCAGAAGACGTCGGCATCCCGGTACAGCGCCGGAACTGTAGTGCGCATCTGGAACGGACGCAGATCCAGCCGGTCGCCCAGCTTCCTCGCAAGCTCCCGGAACTCGCGAGCATAGGCCGAGGATTCCATCGCGGGGTCGAATCCTCCCACCACCTGCAGCCGGAATCTGACGTCCCTGCGGACCAGTTCCAACGCCGCCCTCAGCAGAATCTCCGGCCCTTTGTCCGGGGAGAGGCGGCCGAGGTAGAGCACTACAGGCTCCGCCCTGACCGGCCGCGGAACCTCGGCATCGTACTCCGACAGCTGGACGCCGTTCAGAACCACGTGAGCGTTGGAGCATTCCCCGCCCAGCCTTCTCGCCAGATATTCCGTCACAAACCGGCTCACGCAGATGACCGCATCGCAGCTCTCCACAATGCGCCGCAGCTCGCGCCGGGTGAAAGAGTTCAGCATGACGTTGTGCTGATACAGGGCCAGCTTTGCCCGGGGAAGGCAACGACGGTAGTAGGGGATCGGCGCCGGCGCATTGTGAAAAAACACGCATCCATCGAAATCGCGGGGAATCGCGTCGAGCCCGGCCTTGTAAGCTGCCGTCATAAACGGCCGACCCAGTCCGACGCGTCCGGCAATGATGTCAAGAATCCTGCGGCGTTTGTCCGGAAACTGGCCGAAGCCGACCTCGGCCACCCTGCCGACGGGATAGGGCGGGTAACCCTCCTGGGTGCCCCGTCCGACAATAACCGTTGTCTCGCCGCCGGCCGCGTGATGCTGACGGGTCAGTTCGTAGATCACCGTGATCAGCGAGCTGCCCGTCACTGGCGAGTAATGGTCCCCCGGCACGGGGATATGCATAAAATGATTACCCAACGCTCCCGCTCTCCCTCTCCCCGCCGAGCACTTTGCGATACACCTCCAGATACCTCTCCGTCACCGCCTCCCAGCTGAACAGCTTTGCCCGCTCACGCCCGGCCGAGCCCAGCCGCTCGCGCAGAGCGGCGTCACCTGCCAGGCGTCGGATGCCCTCCGCCAGAGCATCCACGTCCTCCGGTGGCACCAGAATCCCCGTCTCGCCGTCCAGAACCACCTCCGGCACTCCCCCCACCCGCGTGGCGAGCACCGCCTTCCCCGCTGCCATCGCTTCCAGGTTCACAATGCCGAACGGCTCGTGCCGGGAGGGAAGCACGAAGAACTCGCAGTTGCGGAAAAGCGCCGTGGTCGTCCTTCGGTCCGTCTTCCCCGGGAAGACCACCCGCCCATTCAGACCGGATTTCGCAGCCTGCGCTTTTAGGACCGCCAGTTCCTGGCCTTCGCCGGCCAGCACCAGATTCACGTCCAGAACCCCGCTGCGCCCGTACGCCTCGAGAAGCAGATCGAACCCCTTTTGCGGGACCATCCTGCCGATGCCCAGGATGAACGGCCGCTCCTCCAATAGCGGCTGATCCTCCTCGAAATCCGTCTGCCGGATGCCATTGTAAATGACGCTCCCCCTGTGTCCGAAAGGCGTCCCGTACCAGTCTTCCAGCTCCTGAAGGGTCGCCGCCGAGCAGGCGGTCACGGCGTCTGCTGCGTCCAGAATCTGTCGCAGCGTTCGCCGCATGAACTCGGACCGCTGGTAGATCCTGCTGGCGTCCATGGTCAGCTCGCCTTGCGCAGTCACCACCAGCGGAATCCCCAGCGCCTGCTTCGCCAGCATCGCGTAGAGGCCGTTGCTGCTCACGCACTGGACGTGCAGAACATCCACCCGATGCCGACGCAGTATCCGCAGCATCTGCCGGACAATCTGCCGGTGCGTCAGGCGATAGCTCACCTGAGCCTTCACGGAGCCATCCGGCACCCGCATCGGCAGCCGGTAGACCGGGATGCCGTCCACTTCTTCGAACGTGGGCAGGCTTCGCGGCCAGCGGTTGGTCAGGATGATGGCCTCGTGCCCACTGCGCATCAGCTCCAGCGAAAGCTGTCGGCACAGCTCCTCCACCCCTCCCACGTGCGGGTGGAAAGCGCTGGCGAATATGGCAATGGTCACCTCACCCCTCTTGCGTAAACTTCCTCGTACTGCTGGCATACACGCTCCCAGCTGAAGTCCCGGGCGCGCTCCAGCCCCCGCCACGTAAGAACCTCGCGCTGAGCCGCATCCAACAAAAGCTCCACCAACGTCCGGCCCAGCAGTTTGTCGCCGACCAGAACGCCGTCTGCACCGTCGCGCGTAACTTCTCTTGCCCCGGGGTTGGGTGTGGCCACCACAGGCGTCCCACTGGCCATGGCTTCCACGTAGGGAACGCCGAAGCCCTCGTATGTGCTGGGAAGGCAAAAGATCCACGCCTTGCGGTAGAGTTCTGCCAGTGTGTCCACATCCACCGGTCCGAAGCAACGCACACCGGGCGCTTGTACCGGACTGTCATCGCGCACAATCCAGAGTTCGGCCTCAGGAATGGCCGGCCGCACCTCCCGCAGAAAAACGTCCAGCAGCAGTCTGCCCCGTTTTCGGCTGTCCAGCACGCCCACAAACAGTATGCTGGGCTGCGCGCTCTTCGACCCGCCCGGCCGGAAAATGTCTGTGTCCACCCCGCAGGGGATGACGGTTTTGCACCACGGGAAAGCCCTTCGCGTATTCTCGGAGATGCACACGGTGCGGTCTGCAACAATGGTTGCCAGAACTTCCCCCAGTCCCAGCCAGACCATTCTCAGACGGTTGCGAAGACCTTGCGCGTGAAGGGACTCCACAAAACAGGAACCGTGCATGGTCCGAATGTGCACGGGGCGCCCGCGCAGGCGCAGCAAGAAGTCTTCCCCGTGCGCGTGCACCGCGTCAAACTCCCCCCACGAAAGACGACGCAGCGCAAGCGCAAATCGAAGAGATCGCAGCGGCGGGCGGACATGCACGCGGCGGTGCTCGTAAGACGCCCCCTCAGGCCGGGGGCAGGGCGAGAACATTATGACCTGATGGCCGCGGCTGACCAGGGCATTGGCCAGATAATGCGCCTGATAGCCGGGGCCCATCTGAGACGCGCCCGGCAGATAATACGAGATGCACGCAATCTTCACCCGCCGGCATTCCTCCCCATCTTCTCCCTCAGCTCTTCCGCCTCGCGGCCGTGGCGGACGGGGCCCGTCCCGCGGGTGATGGCCAGCCAGAGCCCAGCGGCAAGCCCTGTCGCCGTTCCTGCCACAAGCACGCAAAGACGCGCAATCGCCGCCGCAACCCTGCGAACGAACTCAACCCCCCCGTGCACCACCAGGCTCCGCCCCAGATACCGCCACACAATCGGAGCCAGAGGACCGTAGTTGCCCACCAGCAGCACCAGATGATTGCGCTGCCCGAAATACGCATACCGCAGATCGAAACGCTGGCCCCTGGCCTGTGGTGCGCCTATGTGGTCCACCACCGCGTACGGAGTAAAGAGCAACCTGTATCCCAGCTTTCGCACGCGCAGGCAAATATCCGTTTCTTCGCGGAGTTCTGTCGCCGGATAGTCCTCGCGAAGCCCGCCCAGCTCTGCGAGCACCTTTCGCCGGAAGCTCATATTGCACCCGATGATGTGATCCACTTCTATCACGCCACCCGGGTCTGCCGCAAAGTTCCCGGTCAGCTCCCCGTTGGGCTTCAGTCGGCCGATCTCTTCGACGCCCCTAGTCTCCTCGCCCGGCTGACGGTTCAGGGCGCGCCCTCCCACTCCC
>CALCJH010000070.1 GCA_937967775.1 uncultured bacterium
TCAGTCCACGATGGTCAGATCAGCTTCATTGCGGGGCAGGATGTCAACAGTATATCTGTCCCATCCGGTCTCAGGATCCGCAGCCCACCAGCCATCGAGCAGGCCGGTGACCGAGACGGTCTTTCCGACCGCCGGATACCAGCTCGTCGGCGGGAACGGTTGGCGCCAAAGAACCTTGACGGTTGCTCTGGACCCGGTGGCACCCTGCACGGTAAACTGCCGGGCGCCCGTGTTCACGGACGTTACCTTGCCCGTCACGCGAACCAGCATCCCGATCGGATTGGGGCGGGCCTCCGGCTGCGCAAGGTCAAGACGCACGTTCATCGGACGCGGTGTCACAGGCGGCTCAGAAGTCTTGATGGAATAGGTTGCTGTGCCGCTCGGGTAGATGACCTCTCGCTTCGAGAAGTATGTAGTCAGCTGCCCGAACACCAGCACCTGCTCCCCGATGTCGTACCGGATCCAGGTAGTTGGATCCGCCTGGGCGCCTGCCGGCCAGCCGAAGCCGAGGATCCCGGCCGTCCCGTCCGGGTCGCCCACATACAGCCACTGACGGAAGCCTCCGCCGAAGCCGGGAGGCACGCTGCCCGTGAAGCCAAGCGCCCCGGAGGTCACGATGCGCGGAGTGTTCAAGTAAACCCACATATCATCCGGAAGCGCCCGCGTCTGCCCGATGGTATCAACTCGGGCCGCAACCGACACCAGAACGTTGGCGTGCTGATTCTGGTAGTGGATCGGCACAACATACTGGCCCGGGGCCTGACCCGCCGGAATTATTAGCGTAAACGAGTAAGGATCATCCTGCGTTGTGCCTGGAGTAAGTATCTGCGATGATGACAGCCCAAATGCGCTGAGATCTGCAGTCACCGTCTGGTTTGGGGCAGAAACCCAGGCTCTAATCTGCACGCTGGTGCCGGGCAGCCGCGTCCGGTTGGTCGTGGTATTGTCCACGAACGCCTGCGTGCGCAGGATGCAGGGGTAGTTTGCGGGCTGGGTCTCCTGGACGTCGGCAGTCTCGCGCGGGACGAGCTGCGCAACGGAGTATGCGCGCTGCCCCACCAGCACCTGACGCGTTTCCAGCATCCCCACCACGGGCTCGGTGCTTCCGTTTGAAACAACCGAAGGATCCACATTCGTCGTGGCCGCAATCCGGACCCTGAGCACCCGCCCCGGCGAGGAGTCCTGGCTAAGGAAGAAGTCACCTAGCTGTGGCCCCGAAGAGCCTGTAAATGTGAAGACTCCCCATTTCCGTGCATTCACAACGCGCACCAGCATTCCCTGGTAAGGATTGTCCACAAAATGGCGCTCGGACTGAGGATCGTCTGACGGCTCGGGATACCACGTCTGCCCGGTAATCCGATGCCGGGTAACCAGATTCTCTCCGCCGCCGATTCCGCCGACGAAGGGCAGATCCGATATCTGTATGTCAAGGGGAGGTGGAGGGCTTCCCGACCCAAGCTTCACGACCGAACCGGCAAAGGGTCCCGTCGAGAACGAGGCGTCTATCTCCACCTCCATTCCCAGCGTGCTTCCGCCGCCATTGTAGATTTTCGCCAGCCCTGTAACCTCCACGTAGTCGCCCCTCTGAAGCTGAGAGCCCACCACGTTTGAGTTGCCACTGAAGAAGACTTTAATGGCGTTGGAATATCGTCGTCCGCTACCGGGAGGAAGCTCTGTGCCGGCGGTCGCCGAATCCTGCATCCAGAAATAGGCAGAACTGATACGGTCCGGGCCGCTGGGCTGTGCGGTGATGATGCCCGCCACCCGGACATAAGGAGCCGCCGGAGCCTGCGAGTTCCAGGCATCAATGGCCAGTTTGCGGGCTTCGGCGATGCTGCTGACGGGAATCTGAGCAAAGGTCGCCGCCGGATAAACGAAGGCGGCACATGCAATCAGTGCCGCCAGGAGCATCCGACCGATGCGCCTGTGTCCTTTCCTGAACATTGCTGTTTTCTCTCCTTTCTGCGGAACGCCGGACTGCCTCGCAGCAGCGCGGCCGCCTTACTCGCCGCCGGCTTCGGGCGGAGCGAGCGCAGGACTGGAAATCACTGAGACGGGTAGCTCTGATAGGGCCAGAAAGGCACCCACATATCCGGCATCTCGCCGGTGTAGTTGCCACGCACGTAAGTGGGGCGCGTGGAACCTGGCTTAGGCAGATAACTGCCGAAATAAGCGTTGGACCAAGTGTCCGGCGGGAACACCGCAGCTGCGTGTCCGTCCCCGAAAACGACATTCATCTTCCCGTTGTGCATGCAGATGGGAAGACCACCCGGCCCACCGAAATGCGGCGAGCCGTTGCGGAAAGCATATGCCTCGGGAGTGGTGTCCTGGTAAGTCTCAAAGATCAAGATGGTACGGGAAGCATTCTGAAACTGTGCGACTTTCATTCCGGTCGTGGGCCAGTTGCCGCGGCCCTGATTGTAGGGGCGTACGTAGTCGTTGAAACAGTAGCTTCGGCCCATGCTGGCGCCGCGGCCGGTCGTAGCGGTTACACTCGGCTTCTTGCCCAGCGGGCAGCGCCAGACGGTATCGCCCGCCGACTTGTTGCTCATATATCGGTCGAGTCCGCCGTTGACATCCTGGTCCCAGGCAGGCGCACGCGTGTCGCCGCCCGGATAAGGCAGAACTCCCTGCCAGTCATCCGCATACATCAGGCACGCAACACCCAGCTGCTTCAGGTTGTTGAGACAGCGAGCCTGCACGGCCCGTCCCCGCGCCTGACTGAATACAGGAAAAAGGATGCTGGCAAGGATCGCGATGATCGCGATCACAACCAGCAGCTCGATGAGCGTGAATCCACGGATACTTTTTCGCACTTGTCCTCTGCCCTCGTGATGTGCGCTGCCACGCTTTGCCACACCGGGGCACAGGGCGGCTCAGGCTGTGCCGGATAGTCTGCGAAGCATCATAAGCATGGTTACCCTCTCGGCCTCATCGCCGCATTGTTTCCAGATTACGGAATCGTTACCCCTTCTCTGCAGACATTCACAAGCC
>CALCJH010000071.1 GCA_937967775.1 uncultured bacterium
ATCGGAAGTGGCGATGGGAGCGCCCGGATGGCTGCGCAGGCGGCGATCTCCAGCCCGCTCCTGGAGACTACGGTGGCCGGCGCCCGCGGCATCCTGTTCAACATCTGCGGCGGGGAGGACCTGACCATCTCGGATGTCAACGAGGCAGCGCAGGTCATCTTCGATGCCGCGGACAAGGACGACGCCAACATCATCTTTGGAGCGGTCATAGATCCGAGGCTTGAGGGCGAGGTGCGCATCACGGTGCTGGCCACCGGGTTCGACTCCCCGGACTACAACGTCCGGCATCACAAGCTGGCGCCGGAGCCCGAGAAGCACCCGGAGCCAAAGGATGAACCCCTGCGGTTCTCGCTGGGGGACCGGGAGATGGTGCCAGAATCCGAACTGGACATCCCGGCGTTCCTGCGCAGGCGCTGACAGGCTCGACAGGGTGAGTGAAGTTTCCGGGGCGGTTCTTTAGGAGCCGCCCCGGTTCCGTGTTACGGCGATGCCTGTACGGGGTAACTATGCAGGGACGGCCCTGAGTCCGCGAAAGGAAATGCCCATGCCTGCAATCCCGCTGATGTCTTGTGTTGTAGCCGCCCTTGTGGCCGCCCTTTGCTGCCTTTCGCTACCCGCCGCCGGGGATGGCGAGACGGTGGAATACCGTCACGACGACGTGACTCTGGAAGGATACCTCGTCGCCCCCGCTCCTTCGGCTGGCCGCTGCGCCGGGATTTTGCTGGTCCACGACTGGGACGGAATAGACGACTATGAGCGCCTGCGCGCCGAGATGCTGGCCGAACTGGGATATGTGGCGCTGGCGGCGGACATCTACGGCAAGGGGGTGCGGCCTGCGGACGCGGAGCAGGCCGCGGCAGAGTCATCGAAATATAAGAACGACCCGGTACTGTATCGCGCTCGTCTGGCGGCCGGGCTGGACATGCTTCGCCGTCATCCCCGCGTGGATCCAGATCGCTTGGGGGCCATTGGCTACTGCTTCGGCGGCACGGGCGTGCTTGAGCTTGCGCGCAGCGGAGCGGACGTAAAAGGCGTCGTCAGTTTCCACGGCTCCCTCGGGACATCCTCACCTGCCACACCCGGTTCAGTGAAGGCCGCCATTCTGGTGCTGCACGGCGGCGCGGACCCGGTGGTTCCGCCGGACGAGGTCTCCGCGTTCGTGCGGGAGATGCTGGAAGCCGGTGCGAACTTCAGCATTGTGTCCTATCCCGGGGCGGTTCACGCTTTTACGAAATACGGAAGCCAGTCCTATCATCAGCGGGCGGACCGTGCGTCGTGGGGGGCGATGAAGCGCTTCTTTGCCGATCTGTTTGCTCGCGACTGACGCGGCTGCCGCCTTTTCCCATAACCATCCGCATACGCTCCACCAGAGTGCTGCCGGGCACATTGGACAGGATGCGCGCATCCCGGATCTCCTTTCCGGTGGAGTCCAGAAATACAACGGTTGGCACACCCCGGACATCGTATTGCTTCAATGCCTCGCGCACGGCGGGCGGGCGGCTGTCCGTCGCGTCCACCTTTAGCCTGACGAACTGCTGCGAGAGCCGCACAGCCTCCGGATGGCGGAAAGCCCCGTGTTCCAGCTCGCGGCATGGCAGGCACCATTCGGCCGAGAAATCAATGATCACGGGGCGCCCATCGCGCGCCGCCCGCTCCACCAGCTCTGCGGAGTAGGGCTGCCACTCGATGCCCGGACGCTCCGGCGCGGGAAGAAGCAGCCACGCGCCCCCTGCAATGGCCAGCGCGCCGGTAAGGGCCCGGAAGGTTCCCAGACTAGCCGGGCGGAAGCCGCTCTTTTCCAGAAAGCCAAGCCAGATTCCCAGGGCGATGGCGATTGCTCCACCGGCCATGGATGCCGCCTTCCCGCCGATGACAGGGCTGATCAGCCAGACGGCCACGCCCAGCAGCAGTGCGCCAAGCAACTTTTTCACCCAGGACATCCACGGACCGGCCGTCGGTAGGTTCGCCGAAAAGATCGCCAGCAACATCAGTGGAGTGGCGATGCCGAGTGCCAGGACGAAAAACAGGGTGAGTCCTGCCGCAGGCTGCCCCAGCGCTCCCGCGAACGCCATCAGGGCAATGGTGGCCGGTCCTGTGCAGGGGGCGGCCACCACCCCGAATATGAGTCCCATCACGAATGCCCCGGCGAAGCCGCTGCGCGCCCCTGATCGCTGCGCTATAAATGCAGGCGGCCGGAGTTCGAAGGCTCCGAACATCCCGAATCCCATCACGGCGATGATGACCGCCAGCGTGCCCAGCACCCACGGGTTTGAGAGCCAGGAGCCGAAGAGAGCGCCGCTCGAGGCCGCCACGAAACCCAGTATCGAATAGGTCGTCGCGATACCGGCGGCATAGGTCACCGCCAGACCTACCGTGCGCCGCCGGTTGTCCGAGGCCTGATTGCGGAAATATCCCAGCGTGATGGGGATCAGCGGAAAGACACAGGGAGTGAAGCTGAGACCCAGACCTGCCACGTACACTGCCGCGAGCAGAAACGCCCATCCCCGCTTCTCCAGAATCCCCGCGAAGTAGTTGGGCGCCTGCCGGGCCTCCGGGTTTACTTGCAGCTGTGCGGGCGTTCCCCCCTCTGCGCCTGTCGCAGCGAACAGTCCATCTTCCGTCGGCGGGGACGTATTGTCTCCGACGTTCACGGGGATTTCCACCTCCGCCTCAGCCGGCGGCAGGCACTGCTGGTCATCGCACGCCTGATAGGTGAGTGTCGCTTTTAGGCGCACAGTCCCCGCGGGCGCTCCCGCGGGGACCGAGAGCCGGAAGGTCATCACCGCGCCATCCTCAAGCACCGCCACCTTCTGACCTTTGGCGAAGGAGAACTCTTTCAGGATGTGCTGAGGATAGGAGACCGGCCCCACCTCAAAACCTTCCGGAGCTTCCACGCGGAGCCCCGTGGGTATGGTGAACTCATCCAGGGGGACATTGGACTGGATGTGATACCGGTCGTCCACGTCGGCCCGGATGGCCACCAGGGTAGAGTCGCCGGGGGCGACGGTCTCGTTTTGAACGGCGGCCTCCAGACGAACTATATCTGCCGGAGCTGCTCCGCCTCCCGGACTTACCGGTTGAGCAAGAGCACCTGAAGCGCCCACCGTCGTCAGCAGCGCTGCCACCAGCGTCCTCGTGGAAGAGGTTGATCTCACGTTGGCTACTCCTGTTCTGCGGACAGACCTTCGGCCCATCGCCGCGGCTATGATGCTAAACGTCCGTTGCGTACATTTTTGCTTCCGCTGTTTGGCTGTAAAGGCAGGTCGGGGTATCATAGCGTGGACGGACGCCGCTATGCTCCCATTCGAAACGCCGGTTTATCTGGACTACGCCGCAAGTACTCCTCCGGATTCCCGCGTTCTGGAGGAGATGTTGCCCTGGCTGTCCTCGGAGTTCGGGAACGCCTCCAGCACTCACTCGTTCGGCAGGCGGGCTCGCGCGGCCCTGGACCTTGCTCGCGATCGCGTGGCGGCTCTGCTTCACGCAAAGCCTGCGGAGATCTGCTTCACCTCGGGAGGTACCGAGGCGGACAATCTGGCGGTCATCGGCGGGGCGCTTGCTGCGCCTCCTGAGCGCAGGAGAGTGGTCATCAGCGCGGTGGAGCACCACGCGGTCCTGCACGCGGCCGCGAGCCTGACACGCTTTGGGTTCGAGGTGTGTCACATACCGGTCAACTCTTCGGGACATCTTCTCATCGAGCAGGCTGCCCGTCTCATAGACCGCAACACAGCGCTGGTGAGCGTGATGCTGGTCAATAACGAGACCGGAGTGGTGATGCCAGTCGCGAAGGTGGCCCGGCTGGCGCGCAAGGCCGGAGCGCTAATGCATACGGATGCCGTGCAGGCCGCTGGCCTGTTGCGCCTGGACCCGGCAGACCTGGGTGTGGACCTGCTCAGTATCTCGGCTCATAAGATCTATGGGCCGAAGGGAGCGGGGGCCCTGTGGGTGCGCAAAGGGGTGCAGCTTGTTCCGGTCATCCACGGTGGGGCCCAGGAGCGTGAGCGCCGGGGAGGCACGGAGGATGTGGCGGCCATCGCGGGATTCGGGCGGGCCGCTCAGATCGCCCTGGAGGAGCGTCAGCAGATCGTGGAAGCGGTCGAGGCGGCAAAGGATGCGTTTCTGGAGGGGTTCGCGTCGCTCCGTGATTTTCCGCTTCACTGCGAGGCTGCCCGGCGGGTTGGTTCCATTCTCAACATCCATTTCCCGGGATTGGAGTCCGAGCTTTTCCTG
>CALCJH010000072.1 GCA_937967775.1 uncultured bacterium
CTGCATCAGGAAGCGGTCAATGTGCGAGAGCGCCCAGCGGAAGATCCAGCCGTGCCTGGAGGCGTTTTGCAGCATGTGGTCCGTTACGCGCCCGTTGAAGAGCGCCACGCCCGCGCCCGCCCGGGATGTCTCGCTCAGCAGGTTCGGCCAGATCTCCGCTTCGCAGAGGGCCAGGCAACGGGGTCTCAGCCGGCCCACCACAGCGCGCACCGGAGGCAGCAGATCCACGGGCAGATAGAACGCTGTCACCTCCGGCAAGACCTTGCGTGCCATCTGATGGCCGGTGGCGGTGATGGTGGAGATGGCGGGCTGCCTGGCTCCCGGCAGGGCCAGATACGCCCGGACCACGGGGACGGTGGCCGCCACCTCGCCCACCGAGACCGCGTGGAACCAGACAACATCCCCCCGCTTCAGCGCCCGCTGACGCTCCGTGGGCCAGCCCAGACGCTCGGCCCATCCGTCGCGCGACTTGCCATTCACCAGCACCCGGTAGCCGAACCACCCCAGCAGCGCCGGACTGGCGAGCGTCAGTGCCGCGTTATACGCCAGAAACGCTCCGCGGCCGGATCCGCCCTCAGACATCGGCCACCCCCGCGTCCGCCAGGCGATGCTGCACCTCATACAGCTTCCGGAACAGAGTGTCTCCGGACATCAGCTCCGTGAAGGAGCCCTCCTCCACAAGCCGCCCCCGCTCCAGCACCAGGATGCGGTCCGCCTTCGTGATGGTAGCCAGACGGTGCGCGATGATGAACGTCGTGCGCCCTTGCATCAACTTCTCCAGCGCTTCCTGCACCAGCCGTTCGGACTCGGCGTCCAGTGAGGAGGTTGCCTCGTCCAGAATCAGGATGCGCGGATCCGCCAGAATGGCGCGCGCGAGCGCCAGACGCTGCCGCTGCCCCTGCGAAAGGCGCGCTCCGCGCTCACCCAGAACCGTCTCATAGCCCTCCGGCGTCCGCAGGATGAAATCGTGAGCGTTGGCGGCCTTTGCGGCGGCCTCGATCTCCTCCTGCGTGGCATCCCGGCGGCCATAGGCGATATTCTCGCGGATGGTGGTGGCGAACAGCACTGTCTCCTGAGGAACAATAGCGATCTGGCGGCGCAGCGGGGCAAGCTGTAGAGTCCGAACGTCCCGGCCGTCCACCAGTACCCTGCCCTCCACAGGGTCATAAAAGCGGGGGATCAAGCTTGCCACAGTGGACTTGCCCGCCCCGCTTGGTCCCACCAGCGCCACCACCTCCCCGCTGTTCACCCGGAAGGTGACGTTGGTCAGGGCTGGGTTCCCGGTGGCGTAACGGAAGGACACGTTCTCGAAAGCCACATCTCCGCGGATGCGTCCCGGATCCACCGCGTCCGGGGGCTCCACGATCTCAGGGTGATCATCCAGGATATCGAAAATGCGCTGAGAGGCGGCGGAGATGGTCTGGTAATTCACGTTGATTCGCCCGATCATCCGAGCCGCCCCGGCCACCTGAGTCATCAGAAAGACGAACTGCCCCAGCTCCTCCCAGGTCAGCAGATTCTGACTGACCTGCCAGCCACCGTAAAGCAGGATGCCGATGGTGCCGAACGCCCCCACCAGCTCCACGGTAGGGTTCAGCATGGCGGTCCGTTTAGCCCCCTTCATCGCGGCGCGGTAGCCTTCCCGGTTCTGCTGGGCAAAGCGGTCCATCTCATAGTCTTCCGCGGCGAAGCTCTTGATGATGCGCATCCCGGAGATGGTCTCTTCCATCAGCGCAGTGAGATCCGCGAGGCGCATCTGAAGCAGCGAGGTCAGCGAGCGCATCTTCCCGGCGATGCGGGCGATGACCAGCGCCATCACCGGGACGGCCACCAGCGCCGCCAGGGTGAGCGATGGACTCAGCCGGAACATCCAGGCCAGCCCCACAAGACCCTTTACCGGCCCCTGAATCACCTCGATGAACAGCGGAGAGCTGGTCTGGATGACGTTGACGTCGTTGGTCATACGGCTCAGGATCTGCCCGGTCCGCTGCCGGTCGAAAAAGCTAAGCGAGAGCGCGTGCAGGTGGTTATACAATCTGCCCCGCAGGTCCATCGTCAGCCGGAAGATGCCCGCCGAGAGCAGCACGGTCTGCTGATAACTGAAGAACCACTTGCCCCCGTAAATGAACAGAATGAACCAGCAGAGCTCAAGCAGAAGCTGCTGGGCCCTGTCCGGCGAGGCCATGCCCAGTTCGATGAATTTCTTCAGCGCCAGCGCGATGGACAGGTCGAACAGAGAGGCCACTCCTGCCGCGAGCAATCCGCCGACAAAGTACCTCAGATGCGGCCTGGCGATGGCAAGCAACCGGCGGAACGGGCTCAAGCGGCACCTCCTGATTCCGGCGCGCCCGGCGTCTCGCGCAACCACGACAGGAGCGATTCCGCGGTGCGCTCAAGCGCCCCGGGCGGCTCCAGCATGCTCCTGAGTCCGGAAAGAGCCCGGACTTGCGCGGCGCGCTTCGGTGTGTCCTCCAGTAGCGGAAGGAGATGTGCGGCGATCGCCTCTCCCGTCGCCTCATCCTGACGCAGTTCGGGAACCACCGGCGCATCGGCCAGGATGTTCGGCATGGCGATATAACGGATGCGGATACGGCGCAAGCGATACTCCAACTTCATCAGCCGCGACCCGCGGTAGGCTACGACCATCGGCGTTCCGGTCACCAGCGCCTCCAGAGTGACGGAGCCGGAGCAGGCTGCGGCGGCCTTCGCGTGGCACAGCACCTCGATGGTGGCCCCCCGCGCCAGCGCCACGCAGGGACGAGTCCCGACACGCTTCTCCTGGCGCTCCATCTCCTTTCGCGTGATGGCGGCCGCCTCTGCGGCCGGAAAATGATCCGACAGCGCAACGGCGAAGGCTGTCCGGCCGGGGCGCTGCTTCTCGATGAGAGCCGCCGCTTCCAGCAACACCGGCAGCAAGTGGCGCACCTCGTGGCCGCGGCTGCCGGGCAGCAGGGCGGCGATGTCCCGCTCAGGGTCCAGGCCCA
>CALCJH010000073.1 GCA_937967775.1 uncultured bacterium
GGACGCGAGATCCCCGGAACGGGACAGGAGGACTACTTCGGGCAGGGATGGAGCTTCGGAAAGGGCGAGAACGGCCTCCGGTTCGGCTCGCCGCTGTATGAGTCGGCGGACAAGCCGGTGGGGGCGGAGAACTCGTTCTACCGTTTCCACATCGAGGATCCCATCCCGTTCAAGAAGAGCTTTGTCATGACCATGCGCCACGGCATCCATAACGAGCGGGATGAGGACTACTCCACAGTGGCGTTCTGGTATCAGACAGAGCCGCACAAACCGTTCCCGCCGCTGCCGCCGGCGAAGGACCGCTATCCTTCAAAGCCCGACCAGGCTCCGGCAAAGGCGCCGCAGGCCACCACCGGCGGAGGCATTCCACAGGAGAGCATCGAATACTGAGATGTCCGCTCCAGGAGCGGCCAAGAACGGGAAGGAAGCGCGCCTAATGCCGGCAGTCAAGTCCATCGAAGCCAGGATCGTGGAGATCCCCCAGAAGGTCGTGTTCGAGACCGCGCAGAGCCGCACGGAGGTCTCCCGCGCCATCCACGTGGTCATCACCGCCGATGACGGGACGGTAGGGCTGGGGGAAGCCACCCCGGCAGAGTATGTGACCGGCGAGAACACACAGAGCGTACTGCAGAGCATTCAGCGCGCGGCGGAGCAGTTGACGGGACGTGAGGTTTCCCGCTGGCGGGCGTTTTGCCAGGACGCCCGCCAGCTGCTGCCCGGAAAGCTGACCGCTTGCGCGGGTCTGGAGATCGCCATAGTGGACCTGTTCTGCAAGGTGCGCTCCCTGAAGATGGCGGAGTTCTTCGGAGGGGTTCAGGACTCCGTGGTCTCCGACCTGACCATTCCCATTGTGCCGCCGAAGCAGGCGTTCGAGCTGGCGCGCGAGGCTGCGTCCACCTACCGGTCTCTGAAGATAAAAGTGGGAGGCCCGGATCGCACGGAGGATCTGGAGCGGGTGAGGCAGATCCATATGGGAGCCCCGCAGGCGCGTCTGCGCATTGACGCCAATCAGGGCTTCGAGCCGGATGACGCAGTGGTGTTCGTGAAGAAGCTGGAGGATCTGGGGATCCATCTGGAGCTGGTGGAGCAGCCGGTGGCCAAAGAGGACATCCAGGGTCTGCGCTACTGCCGGGAGAAAATCGCACCGCCAGTGTTTGCGGATGAATCCGCCCGCGATCCGGCCTCGGTGATGGAGCTGCTGAAGGCGGACGCGGTGGATGGCGTCAACATTAAACTGATGAAGGCGGGCTTTACCGGCGCGCTGGACATCATCGCCATGTGCCGCGCAGCCGGTGTTCAGCTGATGCTGGGATGCATGCTGGAGTCGCCGGTAGGCATCGGCGCAGCCGTTCACCTCGCGTGCGGAACCGGAGCGTTTGCGTTCCTGGACCTGGACGCGGACGTTCTGGGAAAGCCGACAGGCTTGCCGCAGAACTACACGCGCGAGGGAGAGACACTCCGGGTCTGAGAGCAACCGGGAGCCTCGGCTGTCAACCGCGGAGAACAGCCAGCTCAGCTGCCACAGAACACGCTTCGGCGTATACCGCGTCCCGGCGCGAGACTTCCAGCGCGCCGCAGAGCAGTTCCGCATCGGAGAGATCCGGGATGTGGATGATGTCCCGGGAGATCTCCGCGCCGCCTTCCCGAACCGTCAGTGTAGCTTCCACGTGCGACTCCTCGAACTGAATGAGGAACACCCATCCGCCGGCGGTCTCGAACGACACACGCCGGACTCGCCCGCAGCCGTGCCCTTTCTCAGGTAGGATGACCAGGTCCCTGTCTCCGGCCGCCGAGAAGGCCAGTCCGAAAGCGCAGGGTGTCAGATCCCTCCAGTGCAGCCGCGACGCGATCCATCCAGCCATCAGCAGAGTGTCCGCAGGCGGGTTGGCCGAAGCGGCGTCATCATAGGCGATCTCCACCCGGCGTACATCGGAGAGCTTCTCTCTCCAGCGAGGGGGGTCGAACTGCTGGGCGACGGCCTGCCGGCAGCGCGCAAGCTGGAGCCACGCCAGATCCACCACAACAGGCGAGCCCGCCTCGTGCCACTCCAGGATCCTCCTGAAGCAAAATGCAGCGTCCTGCTGTAGCCGGGTATCCACCAGCAGACGGTCCGACACCGAGACGAACCGGCGGAGCTCCTCCGAGCACACATTGACACCGTCCGGCAGCCAGAGAGCCAGGGGTACATCGGGCAGAGTGAGCGGCAGAACGGCTCCGGCCACCTTTTCGAGAGGAGCTCCCCTGGCATCCACGAACACCTGCTCGCAGCAGACCTGATGCCCGGTGCGCCCCATCAGCTGACACGCCACGGATACGCGCACGTCCAGCGACGCGGCCGGGTCGGATCCGCAGTTCCAGATGAGGATGGAGCGGGACGGATGGTCGGAGGCCACCCCGCCCAGACACTGCGCCGTGCGGTTCGCGGCGTCTTCGGAGGAACAGATCGCAATGATGTTGAGCAGCACAACCCGGCTGAACCGCACCCCTTCCGGCGATTGCTCCGCCGCACTGCGCCAGAGGCCGCGCAGAGCAGACTCGACATCCTTCAGGCGGATGCTGCCCTCTGAATCGAACAGCGAACGTCCGTCTCTCACAACCGCCTCCAGCGCCGGCCATCCCGGCCGGGCAGGTCCGCTGCCTCCAGAGGCCCCCACGTGCCTGCCTGGTAGGCGGCAAGCCCTTCACGGCCGCGCGCGGCCCACTCTTCTAGCAGCGGCGCGATGATCTGCCAGGCCAGATCCACTTCGTCGTCCCTTGCGAACAGAGACGCCTCGCCGCTGGCGGCGTCGAGCAGCAGCCGCTCATAGGCTTCCGGAGAGGGCGCGCCGAAAGAGCTGCCGTAGTCGAAGTCCATCCGCACCGGCTGGAGGCGGAGGGACGGGCCCGGCACCTTGCTGATGATGCGAAGCGTGATGCCTTCGTCCGGCTGAATGCGGATGACCAGGGTATCCGGCTGCAGAGCGTCCCCCTGCCGCGCTCCGAAAAGCACGCCGGGAGCCTGGCGGAACTGCAGCGCGATCTCG
>CALCJH010000074.1 GCA_937967775.1 uncultured bacterium
GAGTTAAGAGCAAAGTTGACGGTGGTAGTGGCTCCCGCGGTTACGGAAACGTTGTTCACCGTCTGAGAGACGTAACCCGAGCTTGATGCGGTGACGCTGTAAGTCCCAGGCGCAACGTCCGTTATTGTGTAGCTCCCTCCGGCACCGGTGGTGGCCGTGTAGCCTCCCGTGTTCGTTGCTACAGTCGCGCCGACAATCGGATTCCCGTTGGCACCGGTCACCGTTCCGGAGATGCTGCCGGTGGCGGGGTTGGAGTGCACCAGCACCAGGTCGCCTGCGGTCCGCATCTGAATGAAGGCACGGTTCGTCTGCCAGCCTGGAGCACCGGGAATGCTTCCCGCAATGATCCCTGTCACCGAGACCGTGTCCCCTGTGCTAGCCGGTACCGGGGTGGTCGGATACCGGACCATGACCCCGGTCGTAGGAACGGCCGTGCCAAAGATGTTCTCCACTCCGCTCCCGTCATCTACGAAGATGAACTGACCGGACTTGTAGACGATCTTTCCCGAAATAGTTGCCAGCAGACCGATATTGTTGACCCCCACGCCGTTTCGAACTCCCGGAACGAGCGGACCGGCGGGAGCCCCGCCGACGGCTCTGGTGGCCATCACCAGCGGTCTCGGGGCGGCGCCGCTGGCAAGCTTCGTCACCACCTCCGTGATGATCTGTCGTTCGCTAGGGAAGCCATTGATCATCCGTGTCGAAATCGTTCCCGTGACATTTACCCTGTCTCCGACGACCAGCCCCGTTCCCGGATGTGCCACGCGTATACCGGCGGCGCGCCCGGCATCCTGAACGTAGATGGCTCCGTCACCGGAAAAGACCGCACTCACGATCACGTCGGAGAGATCGACCGTCGAGCCGTCAGCCAGCCTGCGCACAGACGCACAGGTCATCTTTACAGGTGTCGCCTGAGCGTGCACCGCGCCGGAATAGTTGGGCTTCTGGTCGCGGGTGAACGCGCTGTAGTAGTAGGTAACGCCGTTGGTCAGCCCCGTATGAGTGAACGACGTGCCTGTGCCGCTATAGGCCAGTATGCCGTCGTTCGGGTCGGTGGGGTAGCCCCCCGTCTTGAATCGGATGATCGTGGCCGCGAAGTCCGTGTCGAGCGGGTTTGTCCACGTGAGGAAAACTTTGCCGTCGCCGGGCGAGGCGCTGAAGTTGGTCACCGGGCCGGGCGGCGCCGAATCATCGTCAACGGAAGCCACAAACTTCACAACGTCCTGCGCCCATACGTCGCCGTCCCCGTACACTGCGCAGATCAGGCCCGTGGTGGAAACTGCCACGTCTGGCCATCCCTGCCAGCGCGTGGGCGGGCTTATTGTCTCCGCGGCAGACCAGCTTGTCCCGTTCCACATCCGGTATTTTATGGTTGTCGCCGGCGACGCCATATAGACGATATGCCCCCTCCCGGCAAGATCGTTGTCGGTCCTGGGGTCCATTCCGCCGTCCAGGACCTGAATCGCCGACCAGGTGTTGCCGCCGTCAGCGCTGTGCGCCCATCGGATTGTGGAGTCTGCATCGAAGGCCACGATAATACTGCTCGGCGTGGCCGCGCATATCGTGGGACGACTGCTGTACACCGTTGAGGTTCCCACAGTCTTGAGCGGCTGCCACACTCCCGAGCTTTTCTTACGGTAGACAAAAGTGAAAGCATCCTGTGCCCAGAAGACGTGGACGTTGTTTGCAGAGTCCACCGACATATCAGGACGGTGGTAATAGGCCTTGGTGTTGAGACTCCCCAGCACGACCTCGCCGGACCAGGAACTTCCGTTCCACATCCTGTAGACCACCACACCGTAGTCACTGGTGGAGGAAGACGCGCTCTTGAAGTAGACCAGATGGATGTTGCCCAGGCTGTCGGAGCGCGCCGTCGGGTAGTCCTCGTTGAACTCCGCGGACGCGAACATCGCATTGGTGCTCCAGGAGCTTCCCGTCTTCACAGCCTGATAAAGATCGGTGGTGCCGCCTAGCCCCGCGCCTGTGTACCACACATTCGCCCTTCCTGCCGGGTCTTCCATCACGTTGCAGGAAGCTGCGAATTCCGGGCCGACCGCTATCGGCTCCATCGGCCCCCACGCGCCGTTCGCCGCTCTGAACCGATAGTAGATGTCCCAGTTGGACTTGTTGACCCATACAACGTGCATCGCGCCGTCCGAGCCTCGCGAGATCCTGGCACGGGTAGATTCAGGGCCGAACGGAGAGAGAGATATCGGGGTTGTCCACGCTGCGACAACAGCGGAGGAGACTGAAAAAAACAAAACAATCGCCGCAGGGAGCGGTGAAACACACCTGAGAGCAACCATAACTTTTTCCCTCGAATGGACCGCAGTTAGGATTCGGCTGTTGCTTTCGCCGCCGCAGTCAGCCGATGCTCCTCACTAACTATTGTCTGATTCCGACCTGCCCCGGTCAAGTGGTCCTCGTCGCGAAAATGCGAAGTCGTCCCAAATGTCACTGTAGAGGAAGGGAGCGCAAGGCGGAAATCACCTCTTCGGGGGTGTTGAATCCGGACAGGGCGATCGCCAGATCCTCTGGCATCGTCACCGTCGCTATTTTAGGATGTCCCGCCAGCGCAACGGGACGATCCGTCTGACTCAGCAGACTTGCCGCACGATGGCTATACCAGGCGAACAGAGGCTCCGCCTGTCCTTCCGGGTGGCGGCCGGGCATCACGGCCCATAGTCCCGGGGCCCGCTGCGCAAGCAGCCACCGGACAGCCTCCGGCGTGATCAGAGGCATGTCGCATCCCACGAAGAACCAGTCTGCTGATGGATCCCATTGCATGGCGGCGAGCATCCCGGCCACCGGGCCGGCCCTTCCCGGCGCATCCGGGATCTGCGGCAGCTCTCGCAACGGCGAAGGAACCTCACCCGCACCGAGCAGACAGACCGGTTCAATCACAGAAGACAGGATGCCCGCCTGCCGCTCCAGCCACGTCTTGCCCTGGAACTCCAGCAGGTGTTTCGGGCGACCCATCCGGGACGATTGTCCTCCCAGAAGAATGCCGGCGCGAAGCGGCGTCTGCATCACGATCCCGTGCAGCCATTCCCACAGAATGCCGAAGGCCCTGTCGGTTCGTTCCGGGCCGGGCTCCAGTTCGGCATGGAAGGAGGCACCTTCGGGCGGAGGCTCGTCGTTGGACGGGGAACGAAGCCAGATTTTGAACGGCAGAGGCGTCTGCCTGTGGCCTTCGACCAGCACGATGTCGTGATCGCGCAGCAGCAGCTCCAGGGCAAGGACGAGAGCAGGCTCGCCCCGCCCGGGAATGCGGAGGAACGACTGGGCAGAATCGTGGGCGAAGACCGTTGCTCCTGCCCGAAAAAAAAGGTCGCTGTCCTTTCCGGGACGGTCTATGTCGAGCCTGTGCGCATCATGCTTGACCACCGCCACCCTCAGACCCTTCTCCACGAACCGAGGGATCAGCTCGGTGATCAGGCTGGTCTTGCCCGAGGAGCTGTAGCCGCAGATGCCGGCTACAGGCAGATGCGCCGCAGCGCTCATTGATCGGCTTGCCCGGTCGCCTGAACCGGGGAAGTGGAAGCCTCCACCGCGCAGTCCGAACGGTCTCCGCGCAGCTTTGCCAGCCCGTGCGGCAGCGCCGGCAGGATCGCCTCCAGATTCTCCAGCGCTCCTGTCTTCGACCCGGGCAGCGAGAGGATCAAAGTCTGTCCCCGGATTCCGGAGACCCCCCGGCTGAGCACGGCGTGCGGCGTTTTTCCGAGCGATGCCGCTCGCATCGCTTCGTCCAGCCCGGGGGTCAGGCGTTCGACGACATCGCGCACGGCCTCCGGGGTACTGTCGCGGGGGGAGAACCCTGTCCCGCCGACGGCAACGATCAGATCGATCCCGTGCCCGTCGGAGTAATGCTTCAATCGCGCGCTGATGGTGTCTCGATCGTCGGGCAGAATCTCTGTGCAGTAAATGTGGGCCGAAAGGCCGGACTCGAGCGCCTCCGCGACAGCCGGGCCGGCCGTATCGACGCGCTCACCGGCGGCTCCCCTGTCGCTGATGGTCAGCACCACCGCCTGAAAACGCTCTCGAGAGACGCATTCAACCACTTCGACCGGGTCTCCCACTGCGATCTCCCCTCCCTCCAGGACCCGGGCGAACAGGCCGACCCGGGGCATGATGCAGTCTCCGACAGTGTAGTAGATCTCGCAGCGATTGTGGCACGCCTTGCCCCGCTGGGTTATGCTCAGGACGGCGTTCTGGCCGATCCTCAGACGGCTGCCCGGACCAAGCCTCGCGAGGTCCAGGTGGTCCACGATCAGATTCTCGCCGAACGCTCCCGGCTGAAGGTCGGGCAGCCCGCGCGCACGCATCTCCTCGATATCCGCGCAGGCGAGCAGACTGACCTGCCGATGCCAGGCTCCGGCGTGAGCGTCGCCCTCCAGACCGTGGTTTTCTGCCAGAACGCCTCGTGCGACAGGGCGTTTCGGCTCACCCTTCCGTTCGCTTCGGCAGATTGCCAGAAGGACTCCCTTCATTCCGCTTCCTGCTGCCCCGTTTGCGGCGATGCCCACCGGCCCGAGCGGCCGCCGCTCTTTTCCAGCAGGCGGATCGACTCGATGACGATTCCCCTGCCGGCAGACTTGCACATGTCGTACACAGTGAGCGCGGCGATGGTAACCGCCGTCAGGGCTTCCATCTCGACGCCCGTGCGCGCTGTGCAGTGGGCCTCGGCCGTAATGGCGACGCCCTCGTCTTCCAGACGGCAGTCGATCTCCACCACGTCAAGGTTGAGGCTGTGGCACAACGGAATGAGTTCCGCCGTCCTCTTGGCCGCCATTATGCCCGCAACCCGGGCTGTCTCCAGCACGTTCCCCTTGGAGATTCCCCCTGTCTCGGCCAGCTTCCGGGCGATGTCGGGTCCCAGACGGACTCTGGCTTCCGCCCGGGCCGAACGCAGGGTCGGCCGCTTGCTTCCCACGTCCACCATTCGCGCTCCACCGCTGTCGTCAAGATGCGCAAAGACGGGTTTGCTCATTGTCCGCTCTTCGCTTTCTGAGGTTCCAGAGAAACTGCCAGGTGGCTCCTGAGGACAGGTGCGAAAGCCCCCACAATCAGGCCCGTCAGAAAGCCGTAGGGGAGAAAGCACGCAATCAGACCAACCCCCAGGGCCACCAGCCAGTCGAACTGCCAGGCGGGCAGCTCGCTCAGTCGCCGCATCAGAGTCGCGCCCTCGATTAGCAGAATCACTCCCAGAATCGGCAGGGGAAAGAGTCCGGTGATGTTTTGATAGCCCGCGCAGGCTGCGGCCGCCAGTGCCAGGTAGAAAATTCCGTAGGTCGCCGTCGAGCCGCCTGTCCGCGCGCCCAGGGCGTAATGCCCCGCCATCCCGCCCGAGCCATGGCAGACCGGCACGCCTCCCAGAAACCCTGCAAACAGGTTGAGAACCGAATAGCTCGCTCCGATCTTTCGCACCGTAATGCACGATTCAGGAAACCAGTCCTGCGCCAGCCGCTCCGTCGCCAGCACCGAGTTGCCCAGCGACAGAGGCACCTGGGGCACCGCCAGCAGAATGAAGCCTATCCAGA
>CALCJH010000075.1 GCA_937967775.1 uncultured bacterium
CTATGAGAAGGCTTTCTCGACGAAGACGGGCGAGATCAGCGAGCCGTTCCAGACAGGCGGGCGATGGGTACTTCTGAAGGTGCGGGAGCGCAGAGAGGCCCGCTTCCAGCCCTTCGAGACGGTGAAGCCGCTGATCCGGGATCGCCTGCTGCGCGCCCGTGCTGCCGATCACCCGCAGGTGCGCGAGCTGCTGGAGAAAGCGCGCACAGAGGCCAAGGTGGAGGTGAACATCCCAGCCTACCGGGAACGGGTGGTTATCACGGCTCCCGCCGTCCCAACTCAACCGCCAGGTCCCGCAGGACAACCGGAGCAACCATCATCCCCGTAAACGACCGTCGGGAACTCCAGATACCCCCGGGAGCGTTTTCCTGACCAGACGTTCCGGGAGCGGGCTGGCCGGCTATTCATGAAAGTAGCTCATTGGCGCCTGCGGCCAACTGCGGCGCTGCTCCCGGCAAGAGGAACTTCAAATGAACAAAATCATCTGCGCGGGGATTTTGCTGGCGATCGGGAGCGCTTTTCTGCCAACGACTTCAGCGGCGGCCGCTCCCGGAGATGTGGTGGTCGGGGAGCGTGTGGTTCTACGCGTCAGGTATCCCTCGGCTGGCCTGTCCGTTGAGCAGCGGGCCGAGGCCATCCAGCAGCGGATCTTCGGATTTCTGGGAGCGGTGCCTTTCGATCCCGCTCAGGTGCGGGTGCAGTCCCACGGCAAGAACTACGCGGTGATGATCGGCTCGACGCTTATTGTCACCACCGACCCTCGTACCGCGGCGGCAAACGGCTTGACGGAGCGGCAACTGGCCGACATTTGGGCGGCGAATCTGGCGCGGGCCATACCGCTGGCCAAGGCGCGCACTCCCGAGGAGGGTCCTGCTTCGTATGCCCCCACACTGACGGGCACTCGCTGGAAGGCGCTCAGCATTGGAGACCGTCCGGCTCGGCACCCGGGCGAAGGCCGGGAGGATGTGCGCTTGGAACTGGACGCAGCTGAGAACCGGGTGTACGGCTCCGGCGGGGTCAACCGTTTCCACGGATCCTTCACGCTGAAAGGAGATTCCCTGAAGTTCTCTCCAATGGCGCGCACGCTGATGGCCGGTCCATCAGAGCTGATGAAGCAGGAGGATGCGCTGATGTCCGCGCTGGAGAAGACTGCCTCATACAAGACCACCAAAGAGACTCTGCGCCTGTTTGACAGCGCAGGCAGGGAGCTAGCCCGGTTCGTGGCCGCACCCGCCCCACCAGCGCAGCAGCAAGGCAACTAACTCCGGCAGCCAGAAAAGCAGAAACGCGACAGCGCCCGTGTCAGTGCGATGCGGGTGCTGTCCCCGTATGGAAGGCTGCAAAGATGATGAGGGCATACAGAGCCAGGAAAACCCAGCCCGCCCTGCGCGTCAGACGCCGCCGCATGAGGTTGAACCCCGCGAAAAAGGTCAGGATGGTCATCACCAGGAACGGCACAGAGACCACTCTGTCCACCTGACCCCGACCGTGCAGCCAGGCGGCCGCCGGCATCACGGCGAGCAGCAGGCTGTTATGGTTCACCTTGGAACCCATGAAGTTCGCCACAGAAATCTCCGCCAGGCGCCCGTCGCGGATGACAGTGAGGTAGGCGGTCATCTTCTCCGGCATCTCCGAGGCGATGGGGCTTAGGATGATGGCGATGGCCATGGGGCTGACGCCGAACTGCTTCGCCAGACGCACCATGGAGAGGACGAAGGGCTCGGCGCAGGCAAGGATGATGACGCCCCCCGCCAGGAATAGCCCGGCCGCTCCCCACGCCCGCCCGGGGGTGACGTTGTGCTCGATGCGCGCCGCCTTCGCTCGCGCGATCCGGTAATGCTGAGCCACATAGAAGCCGAAGACCAGCGCCAGGATGAGCGCGTCCTTCAGGTCCAGCCCGCCCCCCTCCCACGCCAGCACCAGCGCCACGGCGGCCGTTAGCAGGAGGTAAGCGCCATCCAGCCGGGTATGGCGGGAAAGCTCTATGGCATCCACCGGCCGGCGGCTGAACCGGCTGGTGGCGAACAGGATGACCGAACCGTAACCCAGCGTGACCAGCAGTGTGCACGCGCCGATGGCCGATCCCAGCGCGACCTCCGGCCGGTTGTGCGCCATAGCGAAATAGACGAAAAGATACTCCGGCAACGTGGTGACCAGAGCGAGCAGGATGCTGCCCGCGAAGTTCGCGCCGTATTTCTCGGCCATGGTCTCGGCGCCGTGGCTAAGCAGCCAGCCGCCCAGCGTGATGGCAAGGAGCAGCAGCAGGAACCAGACGATCTCCATCAAAGAAGCATTCGCATCCTTTCCAACCGGCCGCCTCCCTTACCCCGTCCACCGGCAGCATGACGCGCAAAAGCGGGGGCGCGGCTCGCGCCCCCGCCGGGCAGTCCTCTTGCGGACCGGACTCCCTTACTCCACCGTGACGCTCTTGGCCAGATTCCTGGGCTGATCCACATCGCACCCGCGCCTGACAGCGATGTGGTAGGCGAGAAGCTGCAGCGGCACCGCGACGACGATGGGCGAGAGATACTCCGGCGTCTCCGGGACATACAGGACGTCATCCGCGTGCTCCAGGATGGCGGTGTCGCCCTCCGTGGCCACGGCGATGACCTTCCCGGACCGGGCACGGATCTCCTGGATGTTGGAGATCATCTTGTCGTAGACCGCGCTCTTGACACAGACGCAGACGACGGGAAGCGACGGGTCTACCAGCGCGATGGGGCCGTGCTTCATCTCACCGGCAGCATACCCTTCGGCGTGGATGTATGAGATCTCCTTCAGCTTCAGGGCGCCTTCCAGTGCGCTGGGGAAGTTGTAGCTGCGGCCGAGGTAAAGCGAACTCTGAGCCGCGTGATACTTCTCCGTGCACTCCAGGATGGCACTCTGATCCGCAAGAACCTTCTCGATCTTGCCGGGCAGCTCTTTCAGCTCGGAGACCATCTCCGAGATCCGCTCGTCCGAAAGCGCGCCGCGCAGCCGCCCGAGATACATGGT
>CALCJH010000076.1 GCA_937967775.1 uncultured bacterium
GCGCCGTCCGGAGCGATGCCTCCCATATTCACGTAGAGGCCTCTTTTTACACTCCGGATGATCTCTTCCGACGTTATCCGGCCCAGAACGGGATTTACGTTGCTCGGTGCGATGCCGCCTCCGGCAGCGTGTCCGGTATAAGGCACTCCAGCCTTGTTGGCGGTGTAGGAGTTGTGGAGCAGGTTTGTCAGCACACCGTTTTCAATGATTGTCAGGGGTCGGCAGGGGACGCCCTCGGAGTCGTGCGCGCGTGACGATAGCCCCGCGGGGATGGTGGCGTCGTCGCACAACGTGAGGACATCGGAAGCTATCTTCTTTCCCAGCATTCCGCAGAGCCAGCTTCGCCCACGCTGGTGCGCCTCTGCACCGGCCTGCGCGGCCAGCGCCTCGAACAGTGAGCTTGCCGCCAGCGGTCCCAGGACCACCGGCATCTCTTCCGACTCCACTTTGACGGCCCCTAGGAAGCGCATTGCGGTTCTGGCTGCCTCCGCACCGATGCCGCGGTGGTCGAAATCTTCCATCCGCCGCGCGGCATCGAACTCGTAAAACGCGCCAACGTCGTCGCCGCACCGGATGATGGGTTCGATCCACGCCGAGACGCTCGTCCCACGGGAGGCACACGCCACCCCCAGACTGTTGGCCACCGCGCCCCGTCCTGTCCAGGCGGATACCGCTCCTGTGCAGACGGCTTCCGGGACCACGACGCGGGCGGACTCCACACATTCGGATGTAATCCTGGCCAGCGCGGGGACGTCCAGATCCTCCACAGCCGGATCATACAGTCCTTCCACACGGGAAGCCCCATCGGGTCCGGGCAGCGTCACGAAGTCGCGGTCCGGTACGGCATAGCGCGCCATCTCCGCCGCCTGACGGGCGCACTGCGTCAACCGGTCCAGGTTCAGGCCGTCCACAGACACTGCTCCCAGTCCGCCGTTCACAAACGCTCGGACGGAAGCTCCTTCCCCCCGTGCGACCTCAACGGAATCTATGGCCGAACGCTCCACGCGGACGCTGGCGCTCCGTCCTGCCCTGACGCTGACCTCCACGAAATCCGCGCCGGCCTGCTTGCCTGCCTCGCACGCCTCTTGCGCAAGCTGCAAAAGCTCCTGCTCCGTCATGCCCGCTCCTGACCTCCCACCACCAGCTCCCGCACGCGCACGTGCGGACCGCCTGCATTCACCGGCATCCCCTGTCCGCACTTCCCGCACATCCCGGGCATGCTCATCTCGAATGCGTCGCTCACGGCATCTATGTTGGCCAGCGTCTCCAGCGTGATGCCGGCCACGCTCACGTCACGGATCTCCTCCGCGAGCTCGCCGTTGCGGATCATCCATCCTCCTCCGGCGTGGCAGGTGAACTGCCCCCGCTCGCAGAAAACGTAGCCCCACTGCCCACCTGTCAGATACACCCCCAGCGGGATGTCCTTCAGCATCTCCTCTAGGGGGGTGGTGCCCGGCTGAATAAAAGTGTTGCTCATCCGCACCAGCGGCCGGTATCCATAGTCCTGAGCCCTGCCGCTGCCGTTTGGCTCCGTGCCCAGCCGCGCCGCCGTCTCAAGACTGTGCATCAACCCCACCAGCACTCCGTTCTCGATCAGTACCCGCCGCTGTCCCGGGACTCCTTCCGAGTCGTAGCGGTAGGATCCCCACGAGCCGGGCAGAGTGGCATCGTCAATGATGGTCACCAGCGGACTGGCCACTGTGTCTCCCAGCTTGCCCTCCAGAATGGATGTTCCGGCCACAATGTGGTCCGCCTCGGCGTTATGGCCCAGAGCCTCGTGGGTCAGCAGCCCGGTAATGGACGGGTCGAAGATGACGGGGAATTTGCCCGAAGGAGCCTTGCGCGCGGAGAGCAGGCTCACGGCCCTGCGGGCGGCGGCCTCGGTGAAGTCTGCGGGCTCCAGCTCCTCCATCAGCTCCCATCCGGCCAGGGCCGCCCGGCGTTTGTAGGCGCTCTGGCGGATCTGTCCATCCGAGGCGAAGAATGTGCAGCTTGCAGACGTCCGCACGTATTCCGACGTCACGGACGCTCCGAAGCTGTTCACCACCGTTTCCCGCTGCCAACCGTCCCCGTAGGAGAGAACACGGTTGACGATGCGGCCGTCTCCGCGCGCCATTCCGGCCCGGTCCAGAGCCTCAAGAGCCTCCATTTTCCGGGACAGCGGCACCGATCGCGGGTCCACCCGGAATGCGGTGGCGCAGTGATCCGTCACAGCAGGAACGTCCGCCACAACTGCCTCTTCCCGGCGGCCGTCGCGCGCGGCTTTCGCGGCGGCAAGCGCTGCCTCCAGAAGCCCCAGTCCCTGCTCCCGAGACGCGCCGTTGCCGCTGGCGAAGCCCCAGGCTCCGTCTGCGAGAACACGCACCCCCAGCCCGAAGCTGGACGCGCGGAACAGCTTGTCCGCATTCCCATCCTGAAGAACGATGCTGGTGGAGTCTCGCTCCACCGCGCGCGCCTCCACAAAGGACGCGCCTTTCCTCAGCCCCTCGTCGCGTATATATTCCAGAATGTCCTGCACTGCGGGCGCCTTTCAGATGGTCGGGCGGCGGCGCCTCCCGGCGCCGGCCTTGATGAGCAGTATACCCCATCGGTCTTTTCTGCTGGCGGCGCAGGAGTGGGACGGGCGGGCAGAGTATTGGTAGCAACGGGAACGGTAACCGGCGGGTGCCGTCCCTGAACTCGTGAGAGGGCTTCGTATGAGCAACCGGAAAATACGCTGGGGCATCCTGGGCACGGGCAACATCGCCAACAAGATGGCGGATGCGCTGAAGAGTCTGGAAGACGCGGAGCTTGCGGCCGTGGGCTCGCGGACAAATGAGAAAGCGGAGGCGTTCGGAGAGAAGCACAGCATTCCGCGGCGACACGGCAGCTATCAGGCGCTTGCGGATGATCCGGAGGTGGATATCATCTACGTCTGCACGCCGCACACTCTGCACGCCGAGAACACGCTGATGTGCCTGGAGCGAGGGAAGGCGGTCCTCTGCGAAAAGCCGTTCACGGTCAACGCGTCGCAGGCCCGAGCGGCCGTGGCAAAGGCGCGGGAGAGGGGTCTCTTTCTAATGGAAGCCATGTGGACCCGGTTCCTGCCGGCTATGCGGAAATGCCGGGAGATCGTGCGGTCCGGGCGGGTCGGCGAGGTGCGGATGCTGCAGGCCGACTTCGGCTTTCGGGCGGGGTGGGATCCGCAGGGGCGTCTGCTGAATCCCGAGCTCGCGGGCGGTGGACTGCTGGACGTGGGAGTCTACTGTGTCTCGCTCGCGTATTTCCTTCTGGGCGCGCCGTCCCGTCTGGAGTCGCTGGCGCACATCGGGGAGACTGGCGTGGATGAGCAGAACGCGTTGCTGCTGGGTTATCCAGGCGGTGAGATCGCCATCCTGAGTTCTGCGGTCCGGACGAACACCCCCCACGTGGCCTTTGTGATGGGCACGGAAGGGATGATCCGCATCCCCGCCTTCTGGTGCGCGCGCGAGCTGACGGTCATTTCGGGAGGCCAGGAGGAGCGCATCGAGGCGGGATACCCCGGTAATGGATTCGAGTTCCAGGCGATGGAGGCCATTCGATGCCTGCGGGAGGGCCTGACGGAGAGCGAGACCATCCCGCTCGACGAGAGCATCGCCATTATGGAGACGATGGACCGGGCGCGGGAGCAGTGGGGTCTGAAATACCCCGGTGAATAGTCAAGTTTTCTGCCAGAAAGGATGACAACATTGGACTACGGATCCGTTCTTGGAGTGGATAAGCCGGTTTCGCGGCTGGTGCAGGGCACGGTGATGGTGGGGCCGCACGACCTGGACTACAGTTTCCGCCTGCTGGACGATGCGCTGGAACTGGGCATCAACACATTTGATACGGCCCACATCTACGGGGGTGGCGACAATGAACGGACGGTGGGCGCCTGGGTGAACAGCCGGGGTGTGCGGGACAGAGTGGTCCTGATCGGCAAAGGAGCGCACTTCAATGCAGACCGTCAGCGGGTGACGCCGTGGGACATTACCTCGGACCTGTATGACTCGCTTGCCCGTTTCAATACGGACTACATAGACCTGTATCTGCTTCA
>CALCJH010000077.1 GCA_937967775.1 uncultured bacterium
ACGGGGGACCGTTGGCGGCGGGCATTTGTATCCCATTACTGCAATGCCCGCTCCTGGGTGCCGTGGAACCACGGGGCGCCCTTCGAGGGTGATGCAGCAAACAACCTGCACATCCTGGCGCGGGGCTGGACTCACCTGCCCTTTGCGACTCCGCGCTTCGGCACTCCCTGCGCGGCGATGGAGGTGTCAGGAAAGAAAGCTCCGGAGGAATCGTCCGCCGCCGGGTGGAACCCACAATGGGCACGAAGCGAGGATTACACACGGGCACGCGGCTGACTGCCTGAGGCTCGTGAAAAACTTTGCAAATGGTTCGCTACTTCCGTTGCCGGAGAGTGAGAACTGATTGCATAATGACCTTGGATACCCTTGAGCGTTCGGCGAGGAGGTAATGCCGGGCGGCTTTGTGCAATGCATCACAATCGGCGGCAAGTCAGGGCGAAGATGGCGGGGACGTAGAGACGAATGGAAGCTTCCGCAATGAATGCGACAGCAGCAGTTGCCGGGGGCGCGGACTGGAGCGCAAAGGCATCCAGGATCGCGGCAGCGGCGGCCATCCTCGGAGGAGCCGGGTCACTGGCCGGACTCTTCCTTGGCGGCGAAGAGTTCTGGTGGATGCTGCTGGTCAACTTCCTGTTCTGGGGAGGAATTGCGCAGGGGATGATCCTGTGGGCGGCTATCCTGCGCACCGCACAGGCCAGCTGGGCGGCCGGAGTCAACCGGATCGCTCGCTCCTCCATTCACTTCCTGCCGGTGTCTCTGGTTATGTTCGCCCTGCTTTACTTCGGCCGAGAGCACTGGCTCACCTGGCTCCACCATCCGGTCCCGGCCAAGGCGAAGTGGCTGAACGAAGGGTTCTTCTTCGCGCGAAACGCGGTGGCGCTGCTGATATTGACCGGCCTGAGTTACTGGTATGTGCTGGCATACCGCAAGCTGGATCCCGGGGAGGGCCGGGAGCCGTCGGATGAGACGGCCTCCTTCATAAACCGGCTGGCCATTTCGCTGGTGCTGGCTTACGTGGTCATCTACACCCTGCTGGCCTTCGATATGGTGATGTCCCTGGAGCCGCACTGGTACAGCACGCTGTTCGGGGCTTATTACTTCGTGGGCAATCAGTATGCCGCAATGGCGGCCATCATCATCGTCGCCACTCTGGTCGGGAAGCCAGCGGGGCTGGAGAAATATCTGGATTCCCACCGCTTCGCGGACATGGGCAACCTGATGATGGGCTTCGGCATCCTGTTTTCGGGCTTCGTGTTCGCGCAGTGGCTGACAATCTGGTACGGGAACATCCCGGAGGAAGCCACCTACCTGCACCATCGCCTGTATCTGTTCCCCTGGCGGGCTGTGGGCATCGCCATCCTGGTCATCCTGATGGTGGGACCCTTTCTTCTGCTGCAGAGCAGGGCGGCCAAATCCACGCCGCACCGGCTGGTTTGGATCGCCGCGCTGGTCTTTGTAGGGCTCTGGCTGGAGCGCTGGATGCTGGTGGTTCCGGCACTGGCGCCGGAGAGGCTGGCAGGCTTGGGACTTCTGTGCTGGAGCATCCCCGTCTTCTGCGCGGGTGCCCTGGCGCTTGCGATCATATCCTCCCTGCGGTCAGAACCGCAGGTGTCCGGGCTGGATCTGGCACTGAAAGCAGAGTAGCCGCAGAACAGGACATCGAACGTGGAGATAACCTGGAAGACAAACGGGATCTGGACGTTAGCAGCCGGGGCTCTGCTTGCCTGCGCAGCGTTTTCCGGAAATCCAGCGGCGGCGCGGGTGGCGGATCCTGCCGGCGAGGGCGCGCCGAAAGTGGGCATTGTGGAGCACCTGGGCGAGACGATACCGTTGGATCTGACGTTCCGCGACGAGAGCGGGCGGGAGGTTCGGCTTGGTGATCTTGTGGACCGTCCGACGGTGCTTTCGTTGGTCTACTACAGCTGCCCGGGGATCTGCACGCCGCTTCTCACGGGTCTTTCCGAAACGTTGAACCTCATGGATCTGCGCCCGGACAGGGACTATCGGGTCGTCACGATCAGCTTCGACACCACCGATACGCCGAAACTGGCAGCTGAGAAGAAGAAGAACTACCTGCATCTCATTGACCGCCGGGAGTTCCCGGGAGAGGCGTGGAGCTTTCTGACAGGCGATCAGGAGCAGATAGACGCCATCACGGAGGCTGTGGGCTTCCGCTACGAGAAGCAGGGCAGGGACTTCGTGCACGCGGCGGCTATCTATGTGATCAGCCCAAAAGGCAAGATCGTGCGCTACCTCTATGGCACCACGTTCCTGCCGCTGGACCTCAAGCTCGCCCTTACGGAGGCGTCACGGGGACGGGTCGGGCCGACCATCAACAAGATCCTGCTGTTCTGCTTCAACTACGACCCGGACGGCCGCAAATACGTTTTGAACACAACCCGGATCGCCGGCACCGCAGTTCTGCTGACGGCGCTTGCGTTCGTGATCTACCTCGGCGCCAGCTCGCGCCGCAGAGCCGCTGCTGACGGAGAAAGCAAGGACCATGGCAGTTGATGTCGCGGGCAGGTCGCAGGGCCTGCCGGACTATCTGAATCATAGAGCCGCATATTCGGGGATTCTGAGCTGGGTGCTCTCCACCGATCACAAGAGGATCGGGGTGATGTATCTGGTTTCCCAGCTGACGTTCTTCCTGGTGGGGGTGGCGCTCGGGTTCGTGATGAGGCTGGAGATGTTGACTCCCGGCCCCACGGTGATCTCCAACCCCGCCGTCTACAACGCCATCTTCACTGTACACGGCGTGATTATGATCTTCCTGTTCGTGATCCCGGGACTGATCGCGTCGTTCGGGAACTTCTTTCTGCCCATCATGATCGGGGCCAAGGACGTGGCCTTCCCGTTCCTGAACCTACTGAGCTGGTGGCTGTTCATGATCGGCGCGTTTGTGGCTATCGCATCGCTGTTCACCGGCGGGCTGCCAGATACGGGATGGACCTTCTACGTCCCCTACTCCATCCAGACGAACACAAACACAACACTGGCGCTTTTCGGTGTGTTCATCCTGGGTTTCAGTTCCATCCTGACCGGGTTGAATTTCGTCACCACGGTGCACCAGATG
This sequence comes from uncultured bacterium, assembly GCA_937967775.1. Classification (GTDB taxonomy): domain Bacteria; phylum Armatimonadota; class UBA5829; order DSUL01; family DSUL01; genus CALCJH01. The sequence continues at coordinate 3,077 of CALCJH010000077.1, forward strand.
CGCGCTCCGGGGATGCGCTGGGGCCGTATGCCGCTGTTCGTGTGGGCCATCTACGCCACCAGCTGGATCCAGATTCTGGCTACCCCCATCCTGGGGATCACGCTGTTGCTCGTGATGCTGGAGAGGGTGCTCGGCATCGGGGTGTTCGATCCCGCCCGGGGTGGCGATCCGGTGCTGTATCAGCATCTGTTCTGGATCTACTCTCACCCTGCGGTCTATATTATGATCCTCCCGGCGATGGGGGCCATATCGGAAATCATCCCCACATTCGCGCGGCGGACGATCTTCGGCTACAAGTTCATTGCAGGCTCCAGCCTGGCCATCGCACTGTTCGGGTCGCTGGTCTGGGCGCACCATATGTTCACAGCCGGAATCGGTGAGCGGGCTGCAGTGATTTTCTCGTTGCTAACCTTCCTTGTGGCGGTGCCAAGCGCCATCAAAGTATTCAACTGGGTGTCCACCCTGTATCGTGGATCCATTGAGCTTCGCCCGCCGATGCTGTTCGCCCTGGCGTTCATTTTTCTGTTCAGCATCGGTGGGTTCACGGGGCTGATGCAGGGCGCTCTCGCGCTGGACATCCATCTTCACGATACCTATTTCGTGGTGGCGCACTTCCACTACGTGATGTTCGGAGGAACGGGTTTTGCCCTGTTTGGAGCCCTGCACTACTGGTTCCCCAAGATGTTCGGGCGGATGTACAACGAGAAGATCGCCACCATCGCCTGGGCGCTGATGTTCGTGGGCTTCAACGTGCTCTACTTCACAATGCTGCTGATGGGGTGGCTCGGGATGCCGAGGCGCTATTACGACTACCTGCCTCAGTATCAGACCTGGCATGTGGTGGCGACGGTGGGTTCCTGGATCCTGATCGCCGGCGTGCTCTTGATGGTGGGCAACCTTCTGGTGGCGCTGAAGCGTGGAGAGAAGGCACCGGACAACCCGTGGGGCGGCGTGACTCCGGAGTGGAGCACCACCTCGCCGCCGCCGTTGGAGAACTTCGAGAAGGCCCCGACATTCAGCGGCGGGCCTTATGACTTCCCGACGGAGGTTGCCAGGTGAGCCAGACCGCGACGCCCGGAGCGGGAGGCCAGGCGGTTCTCCGCGAGGCCGAACATCACTTCGACTATACCGGCCGCAAGCTGGGGATGTGGCTGTTCCTGTTCACGGAGCTGCTGCTATTCGGCGGACTGTTCATTGCCTACGCCATCTACCGGCATGTCAACTTCGCGGACTTCCACGTTGCCGCCAAGGATCTGGACCTGGTGCTGGGGACAATCAACACGGTCATCCTGCTGACCAGCAGTCTCACGATGGCGCTTTCCATCACCGCAATGCAGAAGGGTAACCGCAAGCTGGCTGTGTGGCTGGTGGTCCTGACGGTGCTCTGCGGGCTGGCGTTTCTGTTCATCAAGTATTTCGAGTGGACAGCCAAGATCTCGCACGGGATCTACCCGGCCTCACCGGAGTTGATGAAGCTTCCTCCGGGAGAGGTGCGGTTCTTCGGCCTCTACTATGCGATGACCGGCCTGCACGGGCTGCACGTGCTCATCGGGATGATTTTGTTGATCGTCATGGCCGTGGTCATCGCCCGCAAGCCGTCTCGGGTGCACTCCTTCCGGCCGGACGATGCGGATGAGACGATGGCCGGCGCGCGGCCGGCCATCGTGGACGGCGACGGCAAGCCGCTCTGGAAGGGCGGCATCATTGACGAGAACGTGGAGCAGGTCAGCGTGGTGGTGCGGCTGAAACCGGGACCACACACCATCCAGCCATCGGACTATGTAAGTCTGGAAAATGCGGGGCTTTACTGGCACCTGGTGGATATCATCTGGATCTTCCTGTTCCCATTGTTCTATCTGATCACCTGAGGAGGCTTCAAGACCACTATGGCGCATGGACACAGCGAGAAGGGCGGACATATCGTCAGCTACGGCACGTTCATCGGCGTGTGGCTGGCGCTGTTGATGCTGACGGCTCTGACAGTGGCGGTCTCTGGCGTGGACCTCAAACGTCTGAGCGTGCTGACCGCTCTGGCTGTGGCGTGCATCAAGACATCTCTCGTGCTGGGCATCTTCATGCATCTGAAATATGAGGATCGCATCTTCAAGGTGATGTTCCTCGTGGTGGTGGTCACCCTGGCCATTTTCATCGGCCTGACCTTCACCGACACGACACTGGCAAGGTAGGCGGATGGGAACGGCAGCCTCCAACACTGCGAGCCATGTAGACCAGGTCATGATGGTGATCCTGGGAATCAGCGTTGTGCTGTTCGTCGGGATCATGGCGACTATGGTCTTCTTCGTCGTCAAATACAGCCGCAAGAAGCAGACGAGCGTCGCGAACATCTCCCACCATACCGGGCTGGAGCTTGTGTGGACCATCATCCCGGTCATCATCGTTCTCGTGATGTTCTGGTACGGATTTGTGGGCTACAGGGTGATGCGCACCGGTCCGGACGATGCTCTGGAGGTGACCATCACCGGGCGGATGTGGTCCTGGCTGTACACTTACGAGAACGGCATCCAGGCGACGGACATGCTGCGCATCCCGGCCGGCGAGCCGGTGAAGCTGGTGATCACCAGCGCGGATGTCATTCATAGCTTCTACGTGCCTGCGTTCCGAGTGAAATGGGATGCGGTGCCAGGGCGCAAGACGCACTACTTCGTCACGGCAGAAAAGACGGGCACCTTCGATGTCCTTTGCGCAGAGTACTGCGGGCTTCAGCACGCCTATATGCTCTCCAAGGTGCAGGTGATGCCCAAGGCGGAGTTCGAGAAGTGGTACGCGGCCAATGCGCCCGCGCAGCAGCCCGGATCGGGGCCTGCTCAGGCTCCTTCTGCCGCGGCGGAGCCTGCCGCTCAGATGGCTTCGGCGCAGCCGCAGACTGAGACGGCGCCCGACCAAAGAACCGACGGCACCCCTCCTCCCGCAGGGACTCCGGGATCTCCAAAGACTGCCTCGTCGGCGCCCCCCGCCGGTAAGGCTGCCACGCCGACTGCGGCGCCGGCCGCCCCGGCATCTGGGAACAGCGCGGCACTGGTGGCCGAAGGGGAGAAGCTTATGGCGCGCTATGCCTGCTCGTCCTGCCATTCTTCGGACGGATCGCGCATTGTCGGACCAACCTTCAAAGGACTCTACGGCAGTTCGGTGACTGTGCTGGTGGACGGGCAGGAGCGCACGGTGCGGGCCGACGAAGCTTATCTGGAGCGCTCCATACGGGAGCCGAACGCGGAGATCGTGAAAGGGTATCAGCCGCTGATGCCGGGGCAGCCTAACCTTACGCCGGAAGAAGTGAGGGCGATGATCGCCTATATCAAGTCGCTGAAATGAGGCCGGAGCTCTGCAGTTGAGGGAGCGCCTGCAGACACTTCTGGATCTGACCAAGTTCCGCATTGCGGTTCTTGCCACGTTCTCTACCGCGGCGGGCTACATCCTTCGGGCGGAGCGGGTGGATGCGGGGCTGCTGCCCGTTCTGGCGGGAACAGCACTGCTGGGAGCCGGGAGTCTGGCTCTGAACCAGGTGCAGGAGCATCGCACTGACGCTCTGATGGAGCGCACGCGCAACAGGCCAATTCCGTCCGGGCGGATGAGCGTGGCGGAGGCGTTCTGGGTATCGGCAGGACTGTTGTTCATGGGCCTGATGATGCTCTGGGGATTCGCCGGAACCCTGCCGCTGGTGCTCGGGTTGGTCTGTGTCGTCTGGTACAACGGCCTGTATACCGGTTTGAAGAGGTGGACGCCATTTGCGGTCATTCCGGGTTCGGTCATCGGAGCCATTCCGCCGGTCATCGGATGGACGGCGGCAGGAGGCTATCCGACGCACCCGGCCATCATCTCGCTGGCTGTGTTCTTTTTCGTCTGGCAGGTGCCGCACTTCTGGCTGCTGCTGAGGAAATACGGGAAAGACTACGAGCAGGCCAGGCTCTCGTCGTTGACGCAGGTCTTCAGCGAGGAACAGCTGACGCGTCTGACGTTCGTCTGGATCGTGGCGGCGGCGGTGACGTGCTTGAGTCTGCCGGTCTTCGGGGCCGTGTATTCGAATCTGGCCGCTGCGGGACTTCTCGTGTGCGCGGTGTGGCTGGTGTGGCGGGCAAGCGGTCTGCTCTCAGCCGAGGCGGACGAGAGGTCTTTCCGCAGGACCTTTGTCAGCATCAATGTATATGCGCTCCTGGTGATGATCATCGTATCGGCGGACCGGCTGGTGAAGACCGGTTGAGAAGCGCCGCCTGGCAGGGACGTTTTCAGGAGGAGGCCGGAGCGCGCAGGGCGTCTCCGGGATCTGAGCGGGTATGGAGTTCGTAAACAATCTGCTGTTCCAGCCGACCGTGACGCATCTGGCGGCATCCAAGTATTTGCTGGTGCTGACCGCGTTTGTGCATTTCTCCTACATCGGCTACGTGCTTGGAACCACTCTCTTCTCTGTCTTCTTCAAC
>CALCJH010000078.1 GCA_937967775.1 uncultured bacterium
GCAACACGGGGCGGATCCATCCGCCCGGGCGATCTTCCACCTCTCCTGGAAAGCTGCCGGTTTCGGGTGCGCTGGTCTGCGTGGCCATACTCTCCGGGGAAGACGGGGGAAGCGCACACCCCTCACGATGCCCGCTTCCCCCGTGTATCAATCACAGCCGTCAGGCCTTGATGAGGATCTCCTTGCCCTTCTCGCTGGACTCGTAGACCCCGTCCAGGATGAGCTGGGTCATCAGAGCCTGCTCGCCGGTCACCAGCGGATCCCGGTCCTCACGGATGGCTGCGAAGAACTCCTTCAGCTCCGCCTCGTAGGTATTGACCTGCGGCAGCATGGTGGGCTCTTCCACGATGACCCGCTGGTGGCGCTCCGTGTAGATGCGGAACGGATCCATGTCCGATCCGCCCTCCGTGCCGAGGAGCGTGACGTTGAACTCATCCTTGCGGATGTTGGCCACAAAGCTCGCTTCGATGGACAGGGTGGCCCCGTTCTCGAAGCGCACGAAGCCGGCCGCGTAGTCTTCAACCGTGTATTTGGCGGGATCCCACTCGCCCCAGGGGTTGAAGATGCCCTTGCGGTTTCCGAACTTGGTGTAGCACTGTCCGGAGACCGCTACGGGCTTCGGGTGGCCCATCAGATACAGGGCCATGTCCAGCATATGGACGCCGAGGTCTATCATCGGGCCGCCGCCCTGCTTGTCTTTCTCGATGAACACTCCCCAGGCGGGCACGCCGCGCCGGCGCAGCGCCCAGACGCGGGCGTAATAGATCTCGCCCAGCTCGCCCGCGTCAATCATCTTTTTCAACAGCTGAACATCCGGCCGGAAGCGCTGACACTGCGCCACCATCAGCTTGCGGTTGTTCTCGCGCGCCGCCTGCACCATCGCCTTGGCCTCTTTCGCGTTCATCGCGATGGGCTTCTCCACAATGACATGCAGCCCGGCTTTCAGCGCATCAATGGTCGGCTGTTTGTGATACAGGTTCGGGGTGCAGATGTCCACCGCGTCCAGCTTCTCGTTCTTGAGCATGTCGCGGTAGTCAGAATAGACCTTCGGCTTACCCTCGAACAGGTCGGCCGCCTGGCGTGCCGCCTCTTCGCTGACGTCGGCGATAGCGACGACTTCCACATCGTCCATCTTCTGGAGGGGAGGCATATGAGCGCCACGCGCAATGCCCCCGGCGCCTATAAAGGCGAGCTTGATCTTCTTGGCCACTTGTCTTGCAGTCCTCTTTCCTCGAAGTTTCCGGTCCGCCGGCTGCGGCGAGCGCAGCGGAGCCTTGCCCGGGCCGTCCGGCCGGAGGAATGGTTATCCGCTCTGCGGTCTGCCTCCTGCGCGCTGTGGTACGGGTTCAACCGGCCGCCCCGTTGCCCGCCCTTTCCAGCTTCGCGTATGCGAGCAGCAGCTTCTTCAGCCCCACACCACCCGCAAACATCACTGTCACCTGCGCCTCGTCTCCCCGGCCAGTGGCGCTGATGACCACCCCCGTCCCGAACTTCGGATGAGTGACCCTGTCCCCCTCCCGGAACGGGGAATCGCTGTCGTTGCTCACCACGGTGCGGACACGCGACGCGGCGGCCGCCCACCCATCCGTCACGGCGGAGGGTGCCTGGCCCTCGGCGAAGTATTCCGACGGTATCTCCTTCACGAAGCGCGAAAGGGTGGAACGGGCGCTCATCCCGTAGGCCATCCTGCGGAAGGCGTAGGTGAAGTGTAGTTCCTCCTTCGCCCGTGTCATCCCCACGTAGCACAACCGGCGCTCTTCCTCCAGCTGACGCGGCTCCGTCAGGGAACGGGAGTGCGGAAAAATCCCCTCCTCCAACCCGGTCATAAACACCACGGGGAACTCCAGGCCCTTGGCGGAGTGCAGCGTCATCAGCACCACGCTGTCAGCCCGGTCGTCCAGGCTGTCCACGTCGCTCACCAGCGCCACCTGAGCAAGAAACGCCTCCAGCGAAGTGTCCTCCGCCTGAGTGTCGAACAGTGCGGCAACCGAGACCAGTTCCTGCAGGTTCTCGATGCGGCCACGGGCTTCCATGGTGCGCTCGTTCTCCAGCTCCCGCAGGTAGCCGGTGCGCTCCAGGGTCTCCTTCATCAAGTCGCTCACCGGCAACTCCGCCGCGCTGGCCCTCAGCCCCTCGATCAGATCCACGAACTCCCGGAGAGCACGCGCCGCCTTGGGCTGAAGATCGTCCACCGTATCGCGGTCGCGTGCTGCCTCATAGATGCTGATGCCTTTCGCGGCCGCGGCCTCCTCCAGACGGGCCACCGAAGCGGCCCCGATCCCGCGGGTCGGCACGTTCACGATCCGCTTGAAGCTGATGTTGTCCGCGCTGTTGGCTACCAGGCGCAGGTAGGCGATGATGTCCTTGACCTCCTTGCGCTCCCAGAACCGCACACCCCCGATGATGCGGTACGGGATACGGCGGTGCATGAACACCTCTTCGAACGGCCGGGACTGCGCGTTGGTGCGATACAGCACGGCGAAGTCCGAGGGCCGGCGGCCTCTCGCGATCTGTTCCTGGATGGCCTGAGCCACCAGATCGGCCTCGTGCTGCTCGTCAGCGGCCTCCCACAGGGTGAGCGGGCTGCCCGGACCATTCTCCGTCCACAGCCTCTTCTCCGCGCGCCTCTCGTTGGCGCTCACCACCTCGTGCGCCGCGTCCAGAATGATCTGCGTGGAGCGGTAGTTCTGCTCCAGCTTGACCACGTGGGCGTCAGGAAAATCTCTCTCGAAGTTCAGGATGATGCTGATATCCGCTCCACGCCACGAGTAGATGGACTGATCGTCATCGCCCACCACCGTGATGTTCCGGTGCTCCTGCGCCAGCAGCTCCACGAAGCGGTACTGGGAATAGTTGATGTCCTGATACTCATCTACCAGGACGTGGCGGAACCTGCGCTGGTACTGATCGCGCGCATCTTGGCGCTCTTCCAGCAGGCGCACCGCGAACACGATGAGATCGTCGAAGTCCAACGCGCGCATCTCGCGGAGTTTGCGCTCATACAGCCGCCACACTCCGGCAACCGTCTCCTCATACACGCCGGAGTGCTTCCGAAGGTAAGTGTCCGGGCCCAGCAGCTTCTCCTTGGCGTGGCTGATGGCCGACAGAACCCCGCGCGCGGGATAGCTGCGCTCGGGGATATTCAGCTCGTGCAGGCACTCCTTGATCAGGCGGATCTGATCTTCATCATCGAAAATGACGAAGTTGCGGTCCAGGCCGATCTTCTCGCCGGATATGCGCAGCAGCCTGGCGCAGGTGGAGTGGAACGTTCCCGCCCACACCTCAGCCGCAGAGCGCTCCCCCAGGAGGGCCTCAATGCGGTCCTTCATCTCGCGGGCAGCGCGGTTGGTGAACGTGACGGCCAGGATCTGATCCGGCCGCGCCAGTCCCTGCCGGATCAGCCAGCCCACCCGGTGGGTCAGGACGCGTGTCTTGCCGCTCCCCGCTCCGGCGAAGACCAGAAGCGGTCCTCCCGGATGGGTCACGGCTTCTCTCTGAGGCGGATTGAGCCCGGCAAGGATGTCCGTCATCGGATAATTGTGAGAAGAAGCGGCAAGCTCACCACGGATCCCAGTGTGGTGACCAGCGTGACCGCCGCCACAAACGGCCCGTCCGAGCCCCCGCGCGCGGCCATCACTCCGGCGATGATGGAGACGGGCATCCCGGCCTGCAGCAGTGTCACCTGCCGCGCCAGCCCGTGCACTCCGAACAGGGTCAGTATGGCATACATGATGACCGGCATGCAAAACAGCTTCATCGCCGCGGCTACCAGGATGGGACCCCGGTTCCCCTCGAACGACCGGGCTGAAAGCATCAGTCCCACGCTGATCATCGCAAGCGGCAGGGTGCAGGCGCCCAACCGCTCCAGCGCTCCGGTGATGGCGTCCGGGATGGCCAGGGGAGTGAGCACGGCTCCCAAAGCCATCGCCGGGATGGCCGGCAAACGGCGCGGTGAGACAACGTCGCGGATGGACGCATGGCTGCCTCCGTATTTCGACGCCAGCCAGAGTCCCAGAGTGTAGACGGGCAGCGACATGGCAAGCTCGCTGTACATCATCGCCACCACCAGAGCCTGCGGATCCCCGTGGAACGCCGCATCCACCACAGGGATCCCCATGAAGGTGGTATTGCCGAAGCTGGCAGCCATCATGAAGGCGCCGGTCTGGGGACGGGACAATCTCAGCGGCCGCGCGACCTGCCGCGCGATGACAAGGCTGACGATGTTCGCCACATTCCCCGCCAGCACCACCAGCGCCAGTGTCCAGGACAGTTTCTGTCCGTAAAAGATACCGAACGCCAGAGCCGGGACCGTGGCGTAGATGATCAGAGAATTGATGACGCGGCCATCGGACTGCTGAAGGACATTCAGCTTCCGCAGCAGCACTCCCGTGAACAACAGAAGAAAGACGGACAGGACGGGTGCAAAGGTCTCCATTGTCTGGAAGGGATTGTAGATGCAGCGCCCGTTTGCCTGCTAGATTCGCGGGTATCGCACGATGGGGAGTACAATGAGCGCAGAAGGCCCTGCCCGGGCCGGGAGGAAGTTGACGGGATGCCCCTGTATGAACGTCACGTGTTCGTCTGCACCACGGGGAAGGACTGCCCCAACCGCGGCAGCCAGCAGGTGCGGGACACACTGAAAGCCATGGCCAAAGAAGCCGGACTGCCGGTGCGCATCAACAACTGCGGTTGCCTGGGGCAGTGCGGACGCGGCCCGAACGTGGTGGTCTACCCGGAAGGTCACTGGTATCAGGCGGTCGGAACGGAGGATCTGCCGGACATTCTGGAATCGCTGAGGACCGGCCAACCCGTGCTGCGGCTGCTCAACCCGCGGCATCACCCCGATGCGCTGGCGTCTGGAAAGGCGGCGGACGCAGGCTGAGCAGGCCGCGCGCGATTCGTACTCCGGCGCGCGCCACTTCGTACTCCGGCGCGCGCCACATTGAAGGGCGGCCTCTGTTGATGGGTCTAAACTTGCAGAGAACGGATAGCGAGGAGGGCCAGCTCTGCTGCAGGCCGCTGAAAGTGCCGCCGCGCCCGCGCGGGACAGAGGGTCGAAGGAGCAGGTGAGCCCGTCCGCCGGGCTGCGGCAGCCCGAAGAAGCCGACGCCGCTCTGGTGCACAAGGCGCGCAGCGGCGATCTGAACAGCTTTGGCGAGCTGGTGCGGCGTCACGAGCGGACGGTGCAGGGCATCGTCACGCGTATGATCCCATCGTCTGATGATGCCGAGGACGTGGTGCAGGAGGTGTTCGTTTCGGCGTGGCAAGGGCTCCAGAGATTTCGGGGCGATGCCCGGTTCTCCACATGGCTTCACACCATCGCCGTGAATGCTACCCTCAAGCGCATCCGGCAGATGAGACGTCACGGGCAGGTCTCTCTGGACGACCCGGAGAGCGGGACCGCGGAGCGGCTGGCGGCCGACGCTGCGGGACAGCCGTTCGAGCAGGCGGTATCGGCGGAGGAGAAGGCAGCCGTCCGGCGCGCCCTGCAGAACCTTTCGGACAACCACAGGATGACAGTGGTCCTCTATTACTTCGAGGAGCATCCGTGTGAGGAGATCGCCCGGATGATGGGCTGCTCGGTGGGAACGGTGTGGTCGCGGCTCCACTACGCCTGCAAGAAGCTGAAGCAGGAGTTGCGGGATCTCCGGGGCGGTGACGGCGCTCCCGGAGCGCGGGGAGAACGGTCGGACGCATAGGACGATTTCAGAGATGAACTGCCGCAGGGCCAGACACATACTGATGCAGGAAGCCGCCGGGGCGCTGGACGAAAAGCGCTCTCGCGCTCTGCGCGGCCACCTGGAGCGATGCCCCGCCTGCGCAGCTGAACTGGAAGACCTGCGCGAAGCGGGACGCATCTTCCGCCGCGCCCGTGCTCCGCTGGCTGACCCCTCCTCCCCTGTATGGGAAAGCGTGCGAGAGCAGCTCCAGGCACCCGCTGGCCGGAAAAACGCCCCGGCTCGGCGGCCTCTGCTGTGGGGAGTGGCAACCAGCTTTGCAGCAGCGGCGCTGGCGATCGCCGGATACTTCACGCTGGGGACGTTCACGCCGCAGGAAGGACTTGATTCGCCACCGGCCGCGCTCCGGAGCGTTGCCCCTCAAGAGGCTCCCCCGCCTCAGGTCCGCGGACCCCAACCGCCCGCACAATCGGCAGAGAGACCGCCTGTCACGGCGGCGGAGAAGTCCTCCTTTGCGCAAGCAAAGGTTCCTGCCGCATCACTGCCGGCTGCGAGGAGGTCCTCCGCCATGCCGCCTTACAGACCGCACCGGCCTATGGCAGGCCGTCCGGCTCCTGAAGCCCCGCCTGCTGGAGTGGTGGCATGGTCCCTCCCGGCCGCACCCGTGGCGGAGGCGGGACGCGGGGGATATGGGGATACAGATGCCGCAGGGACAACGCGAGATTTCCATCTGCGCCCCCGAGCGGTATCAGATCACGAGAAACGGAGCAAAGGACTGCTCCTGGCCGAGCCGCCGACCGAAGGTCCGGCCGCGGCGTGGGCCGGTGGCGGAGAGATAAGCGCCGGAGTTGCTCCCGCGCCGGATGAACTGGAGGAGAGCGCGCGAGCGCTGGAGATGGTCTATACCTCCCCGGACGGGCGCGCAAGGACCATTCTGGATTACTGACACACTATGAAGGTTCTTTGCAGGGCGCTGATACTGGCTATCGTGGCCGTAGCTGCAGCGGGACGGGTGAGCGCGGCGGAGCCGCTCCGCGGGGATCCGCTGGCGGACGCTGATGCTGCCTTTGCCCGGGGCGATTATCCGCGGGCCGCCCTGCTGCTGGAGCGGCAGGTGAACGCCGAGCCGGCGGATGCGGGGCTTCGCCTGGCGCTGGCGGTGACTCTTCTCCAGATGAAAGATCCGGTGCGCGCTATCCCGCACCTGGACGCCGTCCTGCGGATGGCCCCGGGCGCAGGCGTGGTGCGCAGGCTGCGCGACTCCGCCGAGAACTCGGCCGTGCAGCGCGGCTTGAAGACGCCCCGGCCGCTGGTCCTCTCGGCCCCAAAGGCGCCGGAGAGCGCGGGTCAGGACACGTCTTTGCAGCTTCTCCGTGACGCAGCCCAGAAGCATCCCGGCAACGCCGCTCTGGCGAATCTTCTGGCAGATGCCTGCCAGCTCTCAGGGGATCTGAAATGCGCCGAAGAGTGGTACCTCAAGGCGAGCGCCCTGGCTCCGCGCTGGACCAAGCCGCGGGTGGGGCTGGCCATCGCCGTGCTGGATTCGGACCCGCCCCGAGCCGCCAACCTTCTGGAAGCGGTTCTGGAGAAGGAGCCGATGAACGCTCAGGCCAGGCTGTGGCTGGGCGACGCATACGCCAGGCTGGGTCGGCTGGATGACGCCATGCGTTGCTACCGGGCGGTAGAAGCCAGCCCGGAGACGCGCTCGGACGCGAAGGTGCGCATCGGGACGCTGCTGGTGCGCACCAGCCAGGTGCCCCTCGCGCTGGAGGAGTTCCAGCAGGCCACGGAGCAGGATCCGGGCAATGTGGCGGCGCTCGCCGGAGTAGCGCAGTCCAATGTGCTGTTGAACCGCCCTGAGGAGGCCCGGCAGGCCATTGAACAGAGCAAAAGTGCGGCCAGGGAGACAGCTCCTCAGACCCGCGCGCGCCTCTACAACGTCACAGGCGCAGTCCAGATCTCGCTTGGCGCCCACGAGCCGGCTATCGCGGATCTCGAAAAAGCGACTGCCCTGGAACCGGAGAACCAGGACACATATGCCCGTCTTGCCCGCGCCTATCGTGAAGCGG
>CALCJH010000079.1 GCA_937967775.1 uncultured bacterium
CAGACCGCGCTACCGCGTCTCCGTGGGCGGCTCCGACCTGCTGTGGGAAGAGGTCCTGTGCACGGGCTGGACGCAGAGCGGCTTTCCCGAACGGTGGCTCCAGCCCGAGGAAGCGCGCCAGATTCTGAAAGAGGCCCAGGCCACCGGCAACCTGACCGACGAGCGCAAAAGGGAGCTTCTCCGGGAAGTTCTTCGGCATCTCCCCGGCGACCGGATTGGCAACGAAAAAAGCCCGAACGCCTCGCAGGTCGGCGCAGGGTTGCGGACGGTGCTGGAGCGCCGCGCGGAAAAGCTGCTGGAAAGCCACAGGCGGATCCGCAAAGAGCTCGCGGAGAAGGTAAAAGGCATGAAAGCGGAGCCACTGGACCCGCCGGACATCCTCGCAATCCTGGTGCTTCAGCCGGAGGGGACAAGATGAGCGCTTATCCGTCCGTCCACATCGAAGGCGGAATTCTGGGCCCGGACCTCCCCGACGAGATCCTCAACGGCACGCTGCCGGGGCAGAAGCCCGAGGACTTTCACCTTCCCCGCGGCCGCAGCCTGACGGACCACGTGGCCGCGGTGTTCGCCAGGACGCGCGAGCTTCGCCAGGCGTTTCTTGCCCGCTTGGAGAAGACCCCGGCGTCGGAAAGCGTCACCTCCCTGACGCGCGAGCACTGGGTCATCCCGCTGCTGCGGCTCCTGGACTACGATCCGCGCTTCAATCAGCAGCCGTACCAGGTGGACTCTGCTTCTTACCCCGTCTCGCACCGCGCCGGCGAGGACCCAGACTCTCCCCCCGTGCACATCGCCGCCTACGACCAGGATCTGGGCAGGGTACCGCCGTCGGGACGGCCGCGCCTTTCGCCGCACGGGCTGGTGCAGGAATACCTGAATCGCTCCGAGAGCCTCTGGGGGCTGGTGACCAACGGGCGCGTCATCCGGCTGCTGCGCGACTCGATGAACATCCGGCGGCAGGCGTATGTCGAATTCGATCTCGAGAGGATGCTCTCCGAGGAGGCGCGCTTCCAGGATTTCGCCTTGATGTTCCGACTGCTGCACCGCACCCGGCTTCCGGAACGGGCCCAGGACAGCTCATCCTGCCTGCTGGAGCAGTATTATCAGCGCTCGTTGGAGCAGGGCGGCCGGGTGCGGGACCGCTTGCGCGACGGCGTGGAAAGATGCATCAAAGAGCTGGCCGCCGGTTTTCTGGAGCATCCGGCCAACACGGATCTGCGCGAGGAGATCCAAAGAAGGGCGTTGAAGCCGGAGGAACTTTACCGTCAGCTGCTGCTGCTCGTCTACCGCTTCCTGTTCCTGCTGGTGTCCGAGGACCGGGGGCTCATCAGTGACGATCCCATCTATATTGAACACTACGGAGTCTCTCGTTTGCGGCGCCTCACGGACCGGCGCTCCGCCTGGACGGACGACGCTGACATCTGGCTGGGGCTCCAGGCGCTGTTCCGCTCGTTCGCAGACGCCGAGCTGGCCGCCCGGCTGAAGGCCGCCCCGTTGAACGGCGAACTGTTCCAGAGGCAGAAACTGGATGATTGCAAGATCTCCAACCGTGCTCTGCTGGGAGCCTTTCGCAATCTGGCGTATTACTACGACACGCAGAGCCATGTGGAGCGCCGCGTGAACTACGCGGCGCTGGATGTGGAGGAGCTGGGAAGCGTCTACGAGAGCCTGCTGGACTTTCGTCCCGCCGTGGACTTGTCCAGGACCATTCCGCACTTTGACCTGGCGTCGGGGTCCGAGCGCAAGTCCACCGGATCCTACTATACTCCTCCCGAGCTTGTTGCCGAGCTGATCGGAAGCGCGCTGGACCCGGTGCTGGAGCAGAGGCTGCAACTGGCGAATCGCCTGGCCGGTCTGAACTGGACGCAGGCGGCCAGCGAGATGAAAACAGACGCCGCGGTCAACAACCTTATCCACGGGGCTCTGGCGGGTGGGGATAGGCCCGAAGGTGTCCAAGGCGGGCATACGGCCACCCTGGCGGAGCGCTGGAGTGCGAAGGATCGCTCCGCTCGGGCACGCGCTCTCGCGGAGCAGGCCATTCTTTCCATTCGCGTCTGTGACCCCGCCTGCGGGAGCGGGCACTTTTTGCTGGCTGCGGTACGGAGGCTGGGAAAGAAGCTGGCTGAGGTACGCACCGGAGAAGAGGAGCCCTCCCCGGAGGAGATCCGCCGTGCCGAGCGCAACGTCATCGCTCACTGCATCTACGGCGTGGACAGGAACCCGCTGGCGGTGGACCTGTGCCGCGTGGCCCTGTGGCTGGAGGCGCACTGCGAAGGGCATCCGCTGACCTTCCTGAACCATCGCATCAGGTGCGGCGACTCTTTGATTGGCGTTTTCGATGTGAAAGTGCTAGGGGAGCGGCTGCCGGACGGGGCCTTTCAGCCGCGCACGGGAGACGATAAGGAGTTCGCGAAGTCGCTGAAGGCGCGCAGCAGGCGGGAGGCCGCTCAGGGCGCACAGAAGGCCCTGGTCTTCGAGGAGCAGGCCGATCTGCTGGAGCTGGGGCTTGCCTCGCTGGATGTGGACCGGATTCCGGACGACACGCCGGAAAGCGTGCACCGCAAGAAGGAGGCCTACGAGCAGATGCAGGCCCGCCTGGAACGGATGCGCCTTAAGCTGGCCTGCGACCTGTGGACGGCCGCGTTCTTCCAGCCGTTGACGCCTCCGGAGGGAGATCCGCTCGGGCAGTCGGCCGGCATCACCTTCGGCACGGTGCAGAGAGCCCTCCAGGGCGAGCAGGTGGATCCCCGCCTGGCGGGAACAGCGCAGGAGCTGGCGACGGAGCTGCGCTTCTTCCACTGGCCGCTGGAGTTCCCGGAGGTGTTCGCTGACGGCGGGTTCGACGTGGTCCTGGGCAATCCTCCATGGGAGCGTCTGAAGCTTGAGACCGAGCAGTTCTTCGCGACACGCGACCGGAGAATCGCCGAGGCACGCAACGCCCACGAGAGGAACGGGATGATCGCGGAGCTGGAGCGCTCCAACTTCCCGCTCTGGAATGAGTACCGGACGGCGCTGCGGACGGCTGAGTCCGTCAGTCT
>CALCJH010000080.1 GCA_937967775.1 uncultured bacterium
CTCCCGTTCGCCTACATGGGGGCGGTGACGGCTCTGGGGCGGTTTCCTGATGCGCGGACCGCGCTGCTTATTCTGCTGGCCATGGCCGGAGCGCGGACCGCGGCCATGACGTTCAACCGGATTGTGGACCTGCCTCTGGACCGGCGGAACCCCCGTACTGCAAAGCGCGAGTTGGTCACCGGCGAGGTCAGTCACGCTCAGGCGCGCGCTCTACTGGTCATTTCGGCGGCCGTCTTCTTTGCTGCGGCCTGGATGCTGAACCCGCTCGCCTTCACACTCTCCCCGCTGGCTCTGGCGGTGATCCTGGGCTATTCCTACACCAAGCGGTTCACTCCGGCCTCCCATCTGTTTCTGGGGGCGTCGCTTGGTATCGCTCCGGTGGGGGGGTGGATCGCAGTGACCGGCGAGTGGAGCGGCCAGCCACTCATTCTGGGTGCGGCGGTGGCGGCCTGGACGGCCGGGTTCGACATCATCTACGCATTACTGGACACAGAGTTCGACCGCCGCGAGAAGCTCCACTCCATTCCGGCCACACTCGGGGAGGAGAACGCCCTTTACGTCTCCCGTGCCCTGCACGCGGCGATGATCGTTCTGCTGGTCTGGTATGGCCGGGTGCTCGGACTGGGGAGCCTGTATGTCATCGGAGTGTTCATCGTGGGCGCGTTTCTGGTGTGGGAACATACTCTGGTAACCCCGCACGACAAGAGCCGGGTGAACACGGCATTCTTCACGATGAACGGGATCGTGAGCATCGTGCTGTTCGTGTTCACGCTGCTGGACGCGCTGCGGGGAAGGTGGCAGTGATGAAGACCACGGTGCTGGGTTGCCTGCCGTATCTGAACGTGCGCCCCCTCATCCGCTCCATCGAACGTCGGCCGCCGGAGGGCTACGAATTGGTCTACGATACTCCCTCCGGTCTGGCGGTGCGGTTGCGGGAAGGCTCCTGCGATATCGCGGCCGTCTCCAGCTTCGAGGCGCTGGCCAACCCGGAGCTTGAGATCATTCCCGGCTTCGCCATCGCATCCGACGGCCCCGTGACCAGCGTTCTGCTGTTCTCACAAAGGCCGTTCTCCTCAGTTCGCAGAGTGGCGCTGGACACCAGCTCGCTCTCCGGGGCGGCTCTGACGCGCATCGTGCTTGCGGACCAGTTCGGAACCACGCCGGAGTTCGTCCGGCTGGAGCCTTACCCCGCCGACATGCTGAGCCAGGCGGATGCCTGCCTGCTGATCGGCAACAATGCCATGCTGCACGCGCCGCAGGTCCCGCATGTGCTGGATCTGGGTGAAGCCTGGAAGAAGTTGACCGCCCTGCCCTTCGTGTTCGGGGTATGGGCGGCGCGCCGCGGCCGGACGGATGAGCGCGACCTGTTTATCTTGCAGCAGGCCCGCCGCGCCGGGATGCGGGATCTGGAGACCATCGCTCGCGAGGAGGCCATCAATCTGGGTCTGCCGCCCGCCCTCATCCTGCGCTATCTGGCCGAGATCATGGTCTACGATATGGGCGAGCGAGAGCTTGCCGGGCTGCGCGAGTTCCTGCGCCGCTCGCGGGAGCACGGTCTGCTGGACTCCTCCGCCGAAGTCCGGTTGTGGCAGGCATCGGAAGCGCATCCTTCCTCTCGGTGACCTCTCCCCGCAATCATGCTAGAATGCGCCCCGGCAGGAGGGCTGCTTCACTTTTTCCGGAAAGGGCCAAGCTATGACGAGCATCGAGCACATTCACGCGCGGGAGATTCTGGATTCGCGCGGCAATCCCACCATCGAGGTGGACGTTTACCTTGAGGACGGAACACTGGGACGCGCCGCCGTTCCCAGCGGAGCCTCCACCGGCACCCGGGAGGCAGTCGAACTGCGCGACGGAGATAAGGGCCGCTACCTGGGCAAGGGCGTGCTCAAGGCGGTCGAGAACGTCAACGACAAGATCGCGCCCGAGCTTCTGGACATGGACGTGACGGACCAGGTCGGCATTGACGAGATGATGATCGAGCTGGACGGCACGGAGAACAAATCCAACCTCGGAGCCAACGCCATCCTGGGCGTTTCTCTGGCGTGCGCCCATGCGGCTGCTAAGTCGCTGGGGATTCCCCTCTACCGCTACATCGGAGGCACCAGCGCGCGGACCCTGCCGGTCCCGATGATGAACATCCTGAACGGCGGCAAGCACGCGGACAACAGCGTGGACCTTCAGGAGTTCATGGCCATGCCCGTGGGAGCGTCCAGCTTCTCTGAGGCGCTGCGCTGGTGCGCGGAGGTGTTCCACGCCCTCCGGGGGGTTTTGAAGAGCAGGGGCTACAGCACCACCGTCGGCGACGAGGGCGGCTTCGCGCCGGACCTGAAGACCAACGAGGAGGCGCTGGAGGTCATCGTCGAGGCCATTCAGAAGGCCGGCTACACGCCTGGCGAGCAGGTGGCCATCGCTCTGGATCCCGCCGCCTCGGAGCTGTGGAAGGACGGTAAGTACGATTTCTGGAAGTCCGGCTTCCAGAAGACGCCGGAGGAGATGGTGGACTTCTGGGTCCAGCTTGTGGAGAAGTATCCCATCGTCAGCCTGGAGGACGGCATGGCCGAGCAAGACTGGGACGGTTGGAAGCTCCTGACCGACCGCCTGGGCGGCCGCATCCAGCTTGTGGGCGATGACATCTTCGTCACCAACACCCGTATCTTCCAGGAGGGCATCCAGAAGGGCATCGGCAACTCCATCCTCATCAAGGTGAATCAGATCGGTACCCTGACGGAGACGCTGGCGGCGATCGAGATGGCCAAGCGGGCGCGCTATACCGCCGTTGTCAGCCACCGCTCCGGCGAGACCGAGGACGTCACCATTGCGGATATCGCCGTGGCGACCAACGCAGGACAGATCAAGACCGGCGCGCCGTCCCGTACGGATCGCGTGGCCAAGTACAATCAGCTCCTGCGCATCGAGGAGGAGCTGGGAGACACGGCGGTCTTTCCAGGCCGGGAGGCGTTCTACAACGTTCGTTAGGCATCAGAGGCACTGGACGGCGCCAGTCTGAGCCGGCCCCTCCCTGCAGTGCTGAAGGGAGGGGCCGCTGTCGTAAGGAATCGTTTCTCGGGGCCTGGCGCCCCCGTACTTCACGCTGGAGCACAACCGTGAGTCGACGCACCAGAATCGTCTGCACGCTGGGTCCGGCCAGCAACAGCCGCACGGAGATTATGCGGCTGGCGCGGGCTGGCATGGATGTCGCCCGGCTGAACTTCTCGCACGGGACCCCGGAAGACCACGGAACTGTCGCGGAGCGGGTCCGATCCGTTGCCGCGTCCCTTGGCCGCCCTGTTGCTCTGTTGCAGGACCTGCCCGGCCCCAAGATCCGCATCGGCAGGGTGGCGGAAGAGGGAGTGCGCCTCCGGCGCGGAAGCCTGGTGCGCTTCGTGGGGGAGGATGTCGAGGGTGACGGGGAGGTGTTCAGCCTTCCGCATCCATGCGTGCTGGCGGCGATTGGTCCCGGGTCGGAGATGTGGCTGGCGGACGGTCTCATCCATATGCGCGTGGTAGAGATCGGTGAAGGATGGGTCCGTGCGAAAGTCCTGAGCGAGGGAGTGCTCAGCAGCTACAAGGGTGTCAATCTGCCGGACGTGGACATTGCCGTCCCTGGAGCGCTGGAGCGCGACCTGGAGCTCTTCCGGCGCGGGCTGGAGATGGGCGTGGACTGGGTGGCGGTCTCGTTTGTGGGCGGTCCGGAGGATGCGGAGCCGTTCCGGCAGGCGGCGCGTGAGGCGGGGCGGGAGGATGTCCGGCTGCTGGCCAAGGTGGAGCGCCGCCAGGCGCTCGCGCGCATCGGATCCATCATCGCGGCTTTCGACGGCGTGCTGGTCGCCCGTGGAGATCTGGGCATCGAGACTCCCATCCGCGACGTGCCCGCCGTCCAGAAGCGGCTGGTGCACCTGTGCAATGAAGCGGGAAAGCCTGTGGTCGTGGCCACGCAGATGCTGATGAGCATGGTCGCGAGCCCGCGTCCCACCCGGGCCGAGGCCACGGATGTGGCCAATGCCATCCTTGACGGCGCGGACGCAGTGATGCTTTCCGAAGAGACTGCCGTAGGACGGTATCCCGCAAGGTGCGTCAGCACGATGGCGTCCATTGCATCTTCCGCCGAGGATTTCTGCCGCAGGTCCCATGTGCGGGAGGAGAGGAGCCTCTCGCGGCCGCCCGATCCTACAGAGGTCATAGCCTTCGGCGCGGCGCGGATGGCCGGACATCTCGGGGCCAGGGCCATCATCACCTGCACCAGCACCGGCGCCACTGCCCGGGCGGTCAGCAAGCACCGTCCGGATGTTCCCATCCTCGCGGCCGTCACCTCGGAGCGGGTGGCGGCTCAGCTGTGCCTGTCCTGGGGGGTGAGGCCATACATCGTTCCGCCGGCTGGAAACACGGATGAAATGATTTTCAACGCGGTGAACAGCGCGATGGCGGCCGGGATGGTAAAATGGGGAGACCCCGTGGTGATCGTGGCGGGAGTGCCGGCAGGCGTGCCGGGGAACACGTGCCTGGTCAAGTATCACCGTGTGGGAGATACCGTCTGGATGTGAGGGCAGGATGCCGTCGGAATCGGAGAAGGACCTTCTAAGGCTGAACGGGCTGAAGCCCCGGGGGCGGAAAGAGCGCAGAGCGCGGCGCAGGTTGAAGTTGCCTTCCGGAGCGGCGGTGCTTCGGGGCCTGACGTGGTTAGGTGTGGCGGTCGCGTTTTTCTACGTGGGGACATGGGCTTTGCGGCCGCATCTGCAGGCGTGGCTGGTGACGCGGGAGTTCCCGGAACTGGAGCAGCGCAGGCGCAGCGCTGACCGGGAGCGCCGCGAACTCGAGTGGCAGGTGCGCTACGCCCGTTCGGAGGATGGTGCCGGGAATCTGGCCCGGGTGTACGGTTACGTCCGGGAGGGCGAGGTCCCGGTGGTTCTGCCGAAGGCCAGGGAACTGGCGCAGGATCTGGAGCCGGCGAAGAGGCCCGAAGTCAGTCTGTGGGAGCGCTTCCTGCTGGCCCTATGCCGCATCTGTGGCGCGGACCCGGATGCGGCGGATGCGTCCGGCCGCGTTCCCCGCTCCTGACCTGACGTTCAACGGCGCAACAGGAAACGTCCCGCAGCGCGTCAAAAAGATGCGGCCGGGACGCGGTTGACGGGTGGCTGGCGATGCAGGTCTACAGGATCACAGATCAATATTACGACGAGCCTCCGGGCGACCTGGAATGGTGGCACAGCCGGGATGACGACGCTGCCGAAGCGGGTGTTGTCCAGGATCTGGAAATGGGCTGGCTGACGCTTCCCCGGGTGGCCTGCCAGAAGTGCGGCCAGTCTTCTCCTCTCTCCTCCGTCGCCATGGACATCCCTGAGCCGCCTCCTCCCGGTTTGGAAGCGGCGGTGCTCAGAATCTGCTCCGCCACGGAGCGTTTCTCTCAGCCGGAAGAATATCCCTGCATTGAGGATTGTCTGGATGACCTTCTCGGCTTCCGGCTGCCCCCCGTTTCCCCCGGTGAATTCCGCCGGGTGGAG
>CALCJH010000081.1 GCA_937967775.1 uncultured bacterium
TACCGCCAGGGGAGCGTTTTCGTGTTCCCTTCGGTGGAGGACGGCTTCGGAATGGTGGTGACGGAAGCGATGGCCTGTGGCATCCCGGTGGTCATCTCGGACCACACGGGCGCGAAGGACGTGGTGCAGGAAGGCGTCAACGGGTTTGTGGTGCCCACTTACGATGTGCAAGCCCTCAAGGATCGCATCCTGACGCTGCGCGATGATCCTGCGCTGCGCCGTTCGATGGGAAAGGCCGCCCGCGAGACAGCCCTGCAGAACACTTGGCGGCACTACGGTGAAAAGCTTCTGCGCGTCTATGATGAGCTGGCGGACTAGCAGCGCGGCTCCCGGTCCGGAAATGCGATCGGCCGGAACGCCCGGGTGGCGGCGGATTCCTTGGCTTTCAGGCACATCAACGCGCTCAGGATGCCAGCTTCCAGCGGAGCCACGGAGCGCGCGCCATCGCGGATGACGCGGATGAAGTTGTCCGCCAGCACCACGTCTCCTCCGCCGTGCGAAGCGTGGGCGGACTCGGTCCGGTAGCTCTCCACGCGTGGTGAATGATGCATATAGACCTTCACCTCGTCTGTATACCAGTCGAACTCCAGCGTCCCCAGGTATCCGTAGAGCCTGGCGCCCCGCCGTCCCGCCTTCTTCCGGGCGAAGAAGTTCTGGCTGTAGCAGACGTGCATCCCGGTCTCATACCGGATGATGGCGCTGCCCGAGTCCTCATTGCCGGTGTCCACGGCGAAGGCGCACAGAAGACCCGACGGCTGCACCCTGTCCGTGTCCATCCGGGTGAAGAATGTGTGGTAGGGGCTCTCCAGACAAGTATCCTGCTCCGGACACTCGTCGCAGCGCAGACCTGCGGGACGCTGGCCGAGGAAGATCTGCTTGGAGGTCATTGCGCAGATCTCCACGGGGCGGATGCCCAGCAGATGGTTGATGTAGTCGAAGTCGTGGGTGGCCTTCTGCAGGAACAGACCTTGCGTCTCGTTTTCGTCCCGGTACCACATCTGATAATAGCAGGCGCCGTAGGGCACGTCGTTCCAAGCCTGCACCTGCTCCACCGTGCCGATACGTCCCGACTCCACGATCTCCTTCGCCAGACGCACCAGGGGCGTCACCCGCAGGGGGAAAGAGACCACCACTTCGCTCTTGCTGGACGCGGCAGCATCCCGTAGCTGCACAAGCTGTTCCATGCTGGTGGCAACGGGTTTCTCCAGGAACAGAGGCAGATTGCGCCGCAGGACCTTCAGCGCCATTGGCGTATGCAGCGAGCATCGTGTGCCGATCAGCACACCGTCCAACCCGCCCTCTTGCAGCATTTCGTCTGCGTCGGTGTGGAAGC
Source organism: uncultured bacterium (assembly GCA_937967775.1). Lineage (GTDB taxonomy): Bacteria > Armatimonadota > UBA5829 > DSUL01 > DSUL01 > CALCJH01. Next base: position 1,334 of record CALCJH010000081.1, read on the forward strand.
GAATGCCCGCAGGATCTCCGCCCGCTTGCCGGATCTCTTCCCGGATCTCGTCGTTGCGTACGTCCGTGATCGCCACGACCCGCGCGTCGGCGCCCAGCCGTTCGATGATGTCCAGAATGCCGCGGATCCGCGTCCCGTAGCCGATGACACCCAGCCTGATCATCCTGCAGTCTCCCCTGGCTTCTGCTTCTCACTGCCCGCCGATCCGGGCCGGGGAACCTCTCCCCGGATGTGTTCGGGCCTTCGCCGCCTTTTCTCCTCCAAATGGTCGCGCAGGACCCGCATTCCTTACAGGCTCAACTTTTGCCCGTTCGCGGCAGAAGAGAAGATGCAAAGCCGGAGCGATGTGCTCCTGCGGGAAGGGTTCCTGTCCTATGGCGTATTCAGACTCGGGAAGGCGGCTTGCTCTTTTTGCCATTATTGTCCTGCTCGGCTGCGCCGGAATGCGGTCGGATTCCGGCGAGGCCGCACGCCGATATGTGGGCGAGCCAAAGGGCGCTCTGACCCTTTCGATGGGTCTGGGGTCGTTCCTGATGCTTGCGGGCAGGTCGCGACGGCGGCGTGCCGACAACGTTATTGACATTCGGCCGCATCTTCAGCCAAACTCCTCACAGGATGCCTCGGGCAGCGCCGCCGATGAGGCGTTGGAGAGGCGGCAGGCAGCCTGATCCGTTTCCGGGTCGCTCAGGGCCCGTCAGGCTTCTAAATGCGTCCTCAGTCCCGATGCCGGGGCCGGGGCGCTTTTTGTTTGCGAGGCTTTTGGGCGGCTGCGGGTGGCGGACCGGGCGCTCCTGACGGGTATAATCCAGTCGCGCCCGCCCGGTTGCGGGCCGCCGGAGGAACCTGTCGCCGCGCGGGTTCGTTCCTTTTTTCGCAAAGTTTGCCTTTGCCAGTCGTGGCGGGCAAGGAAACGCGAAGGGGTCGCGTCTCTCAAGTGGAGGGCAATGCGCCGATCGAGGCGAAATTCAGCGCGGCGCTAAGAATGGCCCGAGAGGAGTCTGTCAATGGCCAACTCGCACGATGTGGTTCCGGGCGTCGTCTTTTCCACGGTGGATAAGGTGGCCAGATGGGCGCAGAGCTCGTCGCTCTGGCCGTTTGCGTTCGGCCTTGCGTGCTGCGCCATCGAGATGATGTCCACTGTGGCCGGCCGCTTCGACATAGCCCGTTTCGGGGCGGAGGTGTTCCGTGCCTCGCCCCGCCAGGCGGATCTCATGATTGTCGCCGGCAGGGTCTCCATGAAGATGGGCCCGGTCATCAAGCGGCTGTACGACCAGATGCCCGATCCCAAGTGGGTCATCGCGATGGGTGCCTGCTCCTCTTGTGGAGGGGTTTTCAACAACTATGCCATCATCCAGGGTGTGGACAAGGTGATTCCGGTGGATGTCTACGTCCCCGGCTGTCCTCCCAATCCGGATGCCCTGCTTTATGCCGTCACCCGGCTTCAGGAGAAGATACGCAGCGGCGAGGCGCGCCCCGGCCACAAGATTCTGGAGCCGGCGCAGGAGGTCATCACTGTCGAGAGCGGCCGCACGTCCTGAGCAGGAGTCGTCTACTCGGCGCAAAAGTCTGAAGGCGGTCTGTCAGTGGAGTTCGAGCAAACCAGAAGGATCTTCGAGAAGGCGCGGGAGAGGTTCGGGGAAGATGTCAGCCTCTCCGATCGCCCGAACGGAGAAGGGTCCATTGTTGTCGAGCCTTCCCTCATCCGCGATTTTACCCGATGGGTCCGAGATGAGGCGGAGGGGAGCTTTGACTTCTTCGGAGAGGTGTGCGCCACAGACTTCCTGGGCCGCTCCCCACGTTTCGATCTGACATATACGGTCTACTCCACCACGGCCAACCGGCATCTGCATTACAAGACCCGGGTGGACGACCCCGATCCGCAGGTGGATTCCGTCGTGGATATCTTTCCCGGTGCGGGGTGGCACGAGCGCGAGATCTTCGACATGTTTGGGGTGCGCTTCCACGGGCACCCGGACCTTCGCCGCATCCTGATGCCGGAGCACTGGCGCGGGCATCCGCTTCGGAAGGACTATCCCCTTGGCGGAGAGGAGGTGCAGTTCTCCTCCAACTTCGCCGACATCACGCCGCAGACGTTGCCGCCCGCTCCGGGGGAGGACATCTTCCTTGGATGGGATGTGCTGGAGACCCAGCCAAGCAGCTACACGCAGCTGCTGGAATCTGGCGCGGAGCTTGAGCACGACGGCGAGGGGCGGATGGTCATCAACATGGGACCGCAGCACCCCAGCACGCACGGCGTCCTGCGTCTTCTGCTGGAGCTGGACGGTGAGAACGTCGTCAAGGCCGTCCCGGACATCGGTTTCCTGCACACCGGGATCGAGAAGACGGGCGAGTCGCTCAACTATCAGCAGGCGCTCACCCTTACGGACCGGATGGATTACCTCTCGCCGATGGGGAACAACCTGGCGTTCTCCCTGTCGGTGGAGAGGCTCATAGGCCTGGAGCCGCCGGAGCGAGCCACGATTCTCAGGGTGATCTTCGCGGAGCTGACCCGAATCCAGAGCCATCTGGTCTGGCTCGGAACGCACGCGCTGGATCTGGGAGCGATGAGCGCTTTCTTCTACTGTTTCCGCGAGCGCGATCAGATCTTGGATATGTTCGAGATGGTCTCCGGCGTGCGGATGATGACCAGCTACATCTGCCCGGGCGGTCTGCGCGAGGACGTGACCGATGACTTCGTCCCTGCGTTGGAGCGCTTCCTGAAGGTCTTTCCGGACCGGTTGGGAGAGTACGAGACCCTGTTGACGCGCAACCCCATCTGGCTGGAGCGCACACAGGGTGTGGGCAAGATCAGCGCGGAGGATGCCGTGGCCTACGGGGTCAGCGGCGCTTCCCTCCGCGGCAGCGGTGTGCGCTGGGACGTGCGCAAAGCTGAGCCCTACTGCGGCTACGACACATACGATTTTGAAGTGCCGGTCGGCACGAACGGCGATGTTTACGATCGTTATCTGTGCCGTATCGAAGAAATGCGCCAGAGCCACCGCATCATCCGGCAGGCGCTCAGTCGCCTGCAGCCGGGACCGGTGCAGGCTGAGGAGCGCAAGGTGGTGCCTCCGCCCAAGTCTGAGATCGGGCAGAGCATGGAGAGTCTGATCCACCACTTCCTGATCACCACCATCGGGTTCGTGGCGCCGCCGGGAGAGGGACATGTTCCCACAGAGACGGGCAGGGGGCTGCTCTCTTTCTACATCGTCGGGGACGGGTCTCCGAAACCCTACCGGATGCGCGCCCGCACTCCGTCGTTCGCCAACCTGCAGGCCCTGCCCCGGATGCTGGAAGGGTGCCTGGTGGCGGACGCGGTGGCCACCATCGGGAGCATAGATATCGTGCTGGGAGAGATAGACCGGTAGGGAGCCCGGTCAGGTCGGGAAGGTATGTCTGAAGAACTGGTGACACTGACGATAGACGGAGTGACGGTGCGGACCGCGCCGGGAACGCTGCTCGTGGAGGCGGCGGCTCAGGCGGGCATCCTGATCCCCGTCTACTGCTATCATCCGAAGCTCGCCCCGGTTGGCGCGTGCCGCATGTGCCTGGTGGAGGTGGAGGGCGCGCCCAAACTGATCGCAAGCTGCACCACCCCCGTGCGGGAGGGGATGGTGGTTTATACGGACAATCAGCGGGTCAGGAAAGCCCGGGAGGGCATACTGGAGTTCCTGCTGGTGCATCATCCGCTGGACTGTCCCGTTTGCGACAAGGGCGGCGAGTGCCCGCTGCAGGATTTCACGTATCAGTTCGGGCCGTCGCGCAGCCGCTTCCGCTATCCCAAACGGCACTGGGACAAGCCTCTGCAGATCGGTCCCAACATCCTGCTGGACCGCGAGCGCTGCATCATGTGCTTCCGGTGCGTGCGCTTCTGCGAGGAGATCTCGCATCACCGCCAGCTGGGCGTATTCCAGCGAGGGAATAATCAGGAGATCGGCACCTTTCCCGGTCAGCCCTTCGATAGCCGGTTCGCGGGTAATACCATCGAGCTTTGCCCCGTCGGCGCGCTGACCGGTGCTCCCACGCGGTTCTTTGGAAGGACATGGGAGATCGGTCATACGCCGAGCGTGTGTACGGGTTGTTCCACCGGATGCAACATCCGGGTGGACTCGCGGCACGGCTCGGAGGTGGTGAGGCTGTGGAGCCGGGAGAACCCTGCCACGGATGATGGCTGGCTGTGCGATCCTGGCCGGTTCGGATACGGCTTCGTCAACGATGGTCGGTTGGAGGAGCCCCTGGTGGAGAGTGACGGACAGTGCGTCCCCGCCACCTGGCAGCAGGCCATCGCGCGCGCGGGAGCCGTGCTGGAGCAGCACGCGAAGGCCGGTACGCTGGGAATTCTGACCTCTCCACGGATGACCTCCGAGGAGCTTTTCTCCGTTTCGAAGCTCGCGCGCACGGTGCTGAAGGTTCCCCATCTGGACCACACCGCCCGCTATGTTCATCCCGCGGCCGTGGACCTGCGGGCGTTCGCGGCATCGGCGGGCTTCACGCCGGGGACACTGCGCGATATTCAAGACGCCCGCCAGATCATCACTATCGGCGTGGATCTGAGCCGCGAGCAGCCGGTCACGGACCTGCGGGTTAAAAAGGCGGTCACCCAGAAGGGTGCTGAACTTGTGGTGGTGGACGCCGAGGAGCTGGAGCTCAGCGCGTTCGCCCGCCATACGGTTCTGTGGCAGCCAGGCGATGAGGCGGCGACGGTGATGTCTCTGGCCAACGCGGTGGCAAGCCCGTCCGAAGCGAACGGAATGCAAGCCGTCGGAGAGCTGCTTAGGCAGGAGGGCCCGAAGGTGGTCCTGCTGGGCTGGCGCGTCGGCGAGAGTCCCGACGCGGAGCGCATCGGCGAGTCGCTTGCCGCTCTAGCCCAGGCGCTCGGGCCGGGAACGCGATGCGTCACCATCCTGCGCCACTGCAACTCGCGCGGGGCGCTGGACCTTGGCGTTCATCCGGCGGAGGATCCCGTCAGTGGCCGCGGGATGAGCGGTGAGGAGATGCTGAGGGCGGCGTGCGAGGGCCGTATCCGGGCGCTGTGGCTTCTGGGGGAGGAGCCTCTGCAGGATGCCGATCCCGATCTGGTCCGCAGGGCGATGGAGAATCTGGAGGCGCTGGTATTCCAGGGTTGGAGCCTGCCTTCCTGGCTGGAGCGCGTTCCCGACGCCGCATTGCCTTCCACGACGTTCGCGGAGATGGACGGCACGTTCACTAACACGCACGGCCGGGTGCAGCGGATCTTCCGGGCCATCCGGCCAAAAGGCAAGTCAAGGCCGGGATGGGAGATAGTCAACGATCTGGCGCAGGCGTTGGGTCACCCGTTCGATTCGAGGACGGTGGAGGCGGTCTTCGAGGAGATGTGCGCCGCAACGCCCGCCTATCGCGGGCTTTCGTGGAACTCGCTCGGTGTCGCGGGGCGCGAGTCTCAGGCGGACAGCGCCGCGGCTGCCCCCGCGGCTGCGCAGGGGTAGCGCCGCAGGAACCGACCGCGTGAAAGGCTGGTTGTAACAGGTGTTCGTAGAGTTCGTCAAAGGGCTCGGCATCACTCTGAGGCAGGTCTTCCGGAAGCCGACCACCGTCAACTATCCGGAGGAGAAGCGTCCCCCTTCGGCGCGTGCCCGGTGGCGGCATAAGCTCCTCCGGCACGAGGATGGGCTGGAGCGTTGCATCGGGTGTTCCCTGTGCGCCGGGGCCTGCCCGGCCCACTGCATCAACGTGGTGGCGGCCGACAACACGGACGAAGACCGCAAGTCGCCAGGCGAGCGGTATGCCGCGGTCTATGAGATCAACATGCTGCGCTGCATCTTCTGCGGCTACTGCGAGGATGCCTGCCCGACGGGAGCCATCGTTCTGGGGCCGGATTACGAGCTGGCGGATTTCGACCGGGCAAGCTTCATCTACGGCAAGGATCGTCTGCTGGTGCCGGAGCCCGGAGAGGTGGCGCGCGAAAAGAAGAGGCTTGTGGAGCGGGAGATCGGCTGAGGTCTTCCGGGAGGCACAGGAAAGGTTTTTGAGAGATGGCGATAGCAGCGTCCAGGACGGCTGAGGAAGAACTGCTGCAGAAGATCCCGCGCGAGGAGCA
>CALCJH010000082.1 GCA_937967775.1 uncultured bacterium
ATGGTCCGCCTGACCTTCACGGACGAGACCACGGGCGAGACGCTGGAGTTCCATCACAAAGAGGGGATCAAGGCGTTTGTGGAGGATCTTTCCCGCAACAAGGATCCTCTGCACAAGCCCATCTACATCCGCCGTTCCCGCGAGGACACCGAGGTGGAGGTGGCCCTGCAGTACAACGCCGGCTACCAGGAGCTGATCTACACCTTCGCCAACAACATCTACACCCAGGACGGCGGGACGCACCTTTCCGGTTTCAAGACAGCGCTCACCCGCGTGCTGAACGCCTACGCCCGTAAGACCGGGATGCTGAAGGAAAAGGACGCCAACTTCTCCGGCGATGACGTTCGCGAGGGGCTGACCTGCGTGATCGCGGTCAAGATCGTCAATCCGCAGTTCGAGTCGCAGACCAAAGTGCGCCTGGCAAACCAGGACGTTGAGGGAATCGTCAACTCCATCGTGGGCGAGGAGCTGACGCACTACCTGGATGAGAATCCGTCGGTGGCCCGCAAGATTGTGGAGAAGGCCATCACGGCGGCCCGGGCACGGGAGGCGGCGCGGAGGGCTGCGGAGGCCGTCAAGCGCCAGAACGCGTTGTCCGGTGGCACTCTGCCGGGCAAGCTACACGACTGCACCGAGCGCGACCCGGCCAAGGCTGAGCTGTATCTGGTGGAGGGTGACTCCGCGGGCGGATCCGCCAAGCAGGCCCGTAATGCCCGCACACAGGCCATCCTTCCGCTGAAAGGCAAGATCCTGAACGTCGAGAAGGCGCGCATAGACAAGGCGCTGGAAAACGACGAGATCAAGGCGCTGATCGCGGCGCTTGGCACTGGCATTTCCACTCCTGCTCTGGGCACCACCGAAGAGGAGCTGGATGAGAACGGTGAAAACGGCAACGGTGAGAACGGAAACGGAGGAAACGGGCATGGCAATGGCAAGGCCAAGATGTTCGACATCTCCAAGCTCCGTTATCACCGGATCATCATCATGACGGATGCCGATGTGGACGGGGACCACATCCGCACCCTGCTCCTCACCTTCTTCTTCCGGTATATGCCGGCGCTTATCGAGCGCGGACACGTCTACATCGCACAGCCGCCTCTGTTCCGCGTGAAAGCAGGCAAGGACCAGCAGTGGTACTGCAAGAACGAAGAGGAGCTGCAGGAGGTGCTGCGGCAGATCAAGCGCAAAGACGTGACCGTCAGCCGCTTCAAGGGACTGGGCGAGATGAACGCGGAGCACCTTGCGGAAACCACCATGGATCCCGAGAAGCGTGATCTGCTGCAGGTCACGCTGGAGGACTCCGTCGAGGCCAATGAGATATTCACGGTGCTGATGGGTGACAAGGTGGAACCCCGCCGCGAGTTCATCGAGCGCTACGCGAAAGAAGTCAAGAATGTGGACTGGCACGCCTGAGCAATGCTGGCAGTCAGCCTGTTCTGCCCGTATTGCGGGGCGCGTCTGACGCGCCCCGCTTCCTTTGTGCTCTTACCCGGCCATGTCTGAGCCCGTGGTCAGCATCCTGATGCCCGTCTGGAATGCCGCGGACACACTGGAGGAGTCGCTCGCCAGCATCTTCGGGCAGACCTTCACCGCCTGGGAGCTTGTGTGCGTGGACGACGGATCAACGGATTGCACCCCGGAGATTCTGGAGCGCTGGCGGCGGAGGGATCGCCGCGTGCGTGTCCTGCGCAGGCGCCGCAGGGGCATCTCCGCAGCTCTGAACGCCGGTCTGGCCGTCTGCCGCGGAGAGTGGATCGCCCGGATGGACGCCGACGACCGGATGCTGCCTGACCGGCTGGAGGCGCAACTGGAGTTCGCGCAGACCCATCCGGAGATCGCCCTGACGGGTGGGCTGGTGCGGCACGTGGCGGATCCCGCGCAGATGCCAAATACCACGGGGATGGAGCGCTTCGTGCAGTGGGTCAACAGCGTGGTAACGCCGGAGGAGATCCGCCGCGATCTCCTGGTGGACTGCCCGGTGCCGCATCCTACGTTCTTCCTGCGCCGAAGCCTGTTGGTGGAGATGGGTGGCTACACGCTTGAGCCTGTGCCGGAGGACTATGACCTGGTTCTCCGTCTCTACCGCAGGGGGCTTGCCGCCGCCAAAGTGCCGCAGGAAGTGGTGGAATGGACCGACAGGCCCGGACGGGCATCCCGCACGCATCCGGCTTACAGCATCGGCGCGCTACGGGAACTGAAGATCCGCCATCTGTGCCTGACGGATCTGGCCGGCATGAGGCCATTCATCGTGTGGGGAGCGGGAGACGTGGGCAAACGGTTCGTGCTCTGCCTGCAGAGGCACGGACGGCAGCCGGAAGCGTTCGTGGATCTGGACCCGCGCAAGTTCGGCAAGGTCATCCACGGATGCCCCGTGTGGACGCCTGAAGAGTTCCTGCAGCGCCGCGGTGAGGGATGGCTGACCCTGTGCGCCGTGGGCGCACCGGGAGCGCGCGAGGACATCAGGAAGTGGATGCGCTCCGCTGGCCTCTCCGAGGAGCGCGACTTCCGCTTTGTGGCCTGAACGCTTCTTGAGAGAAGCTCAGTAAGGCCAGTAGTAGAACCCCGGATACCGGATGACCGGATCGAACCCGGGAGGCCCCATCCGGATAGTGGGACCACCAGGCCCGGGGGTCAGCCGTACCGGCCCCTGCAACGG
>CALCJH010000083.1 GCA_937967775.1 uncultured bacterium
GCGTCATTTCCCGTGCCTCCCGCCTGCAGCGCGATGCTGTCCCAGAAGACTGCTTCCGTGGCGGATGCAGAGACCTTCAGGCTCATCATCCTGTTGGGCGAGTTCCCGGGCCGCGGCCACCAGAAGTGGTCGCGCACCACCCTGAAGATGTCGAACGTCAGATCGCCCGGCAGGACGGAGGTCAGGCGGAACGCCGCATCCCAGCTCTCCCTTTCGGTGGGCCAGAAGATGGGCTCCCCGGCCTGGAACGGGATCTCGGGCAGGATGATGGTGGGTCTGAAGATCCGCACGGCATCATCCGGCGACTGACGCCTGGGCCGCACTTTCCATCCCCACGGATGCTCAGACTCCTGACCGTCGCGATAGATGGCGGAGATGCTCACCCAGTAGATGTTGGTGCCCGGCCGCTGCCAGAACCACTCCTCCCGCTTCAGATCCTGCTCGAACAGGAAGCAGGCCTCGGGGGCAGCCTGAGGGTTGCGCGGATCCACATCCCACCCTGCAAAGCTCCACTTAAAGTCTTCGCAGACAATGTGATGGATGACGTAACCCGGGTGGCTCCACGGCCCTTGAGGTCCCGCGGGGATGTCGGTCCAGACGGCGATCTCGAACGCATCCGGCATCCTCGGCGGATCCCGCCGGCTCCAGCCTCGGAAGGAACCCCACCAGTGGATGTCCGTGACCGGTCGCTCGCCGGTGCAGACCCAGTCATCGGCCACGATTTGCCCGGAGCCCCGCACGGACGGTTCATTCCAGCCATTGTAGAAGATCCCCGGCGGATTGACGGCCACCGGCGGCTGCGACCATTTTATGGCGGACGGGACGCCGAGATCCGAGTTCACGGCGAATGCCAGGTCGGAATACGTCACAGGATCCGTGCCCCATTTCAGCTGCTTCCACGGACCGCCATTGAGGGACTGCACCGCCGATTCGAAGTTCGGGTACGGCTGGCGCGAATGCTCCTGCCACCTCCAGTAGGCCGGCGCGAGCAGGCTGTTCGAGTTTGCCGTCAGATCAAGCCAGTACCACCCCTCGATCTGCTGAGGGAATGGCTGCGGCAGAACGGCCTCGTAGTGATAGATGGGGCACCCCTGCGAGTTGAACATCCCGGTGAAGGTCTCGTTGACCATCGAAAACGGGATGTCCCACCCGAAGAGCTCCGGGCCAGGCTTCGAGAATGGCATACCCCACTCGTTCCAGTGGATGCTGACGTGAAAGCTGCGGATTCCCTGCCCGCGCCTCTCGCGCCCGAGCTCGTCCAACTCGTAGTTGCCCCACCACTCGAAGCTCGTTACGTTCCCGCCCAGGCAGATCCAGTCATCCGCGAGCGTGCTCCACTCGCGAAACAACAGCCCGCTCCAGTCGTGCGCGTAAACACCCGGCAGCGCGGGGTCGGGCAGCTGGACGATCTTGTTGCCACCAGCTCCTCCGGTGGTCAGCTCGAAGGCCAAATCCCAGCTCTGCTCGGGCGAGGGCCAGAATATCGGCTCGCCTCTCTCGAACTGCACGCCCAGTCGTGGTGCGGTGGGAATGAAGATGCGGACCGCGTCATCCGGCGCAAGCGATTCGGGATCGCGCGGACGCGTCTTCCATCCCCACGGATGCTCCACCACCACGCCGTCCGGATAGACGGCGGCGATGCTGATCCAGTAGATGCCCTGCTGAGTGGTCTGGCGGAACCACTCCTGCTCGTTCAACACCTGGTCGAACCGGAAGCAGGTCTCGAACGACTCGTCACGCGGGTCGAAGTCGAAACCCTCCGGAGTGATGTTGAACTCGTAACAGTCGGTCTCCCATATCACCTGGCCGGGATGGCTCCAGGGCTCATCCTGCCCGGCGGGCACATCCGTCCAGATGGCGATGTGGAAGTGGCTGGGCATGTCCGGAGGCGGTTCGGGTCTCGTCCAGTTGAGGAACGAACCCCACCAGTGGATGTCCGTCACCGGTTCTTCCGTATCGCAGCGCCAGTCATCGGCCGCGATCTGCTCTCCGCCGTAGACAGAAGGCTCGTTCCAGCCGAGCCATGCCTGCGGAGGCTCCATCTCCTCCGGGGCCTGATCCCACTTGACCGCAACAGGCCTGCGCAGGACTCCCGCTCCCAGGATGGCGACGTCATCTTTGCCCGCTCCGCCGGTTCCCGCACCCAGGTCGTGCACCTCGATGTTGTGGAGACCGTGAGGGAGGCCGCGGACAATGACACAGGCGGTCTGGGGCTGCCCCTGCGTGTTCATGTCCAGCCGAGCCACTTCCGATCCGTCCACCATCACCTGAGCGACTCCGTCATTGTCGTCTCCTACCAGATGGATAGAGACGATGGAGCCAGGGACCGTGCTGGACGTGAACGCGGCGTGGCCCTGCTGTCTGAGCCAGATCTCGTTGGCGTCTCCGTCTATCCGGAACGGATCGTTCACCGTCCAGTCATCGAAAGACGGAGGCCATCCCATCAGAGAGTAGTCGGCATCCCGCCAATCGGCCAGATCATAGCCCTGCACCATCTCCAGACCCGTCAGGGGGTTCTCGAACTCCAGCGAGGCATAGGGAACCCCCACGATGACATCGGTGTTGGCGGAATGCGAAATGACGGTAAGGGCAGACGCAGGCGCGGCCGCCATCAGGCCCAGCACGGCGCACACGAACGCGATCGCGGCCGACCGCCTCCCGCCGCCCGGGCTGCCCGTTCTGGCAGCCCTTCCGATGAGGCCAGCAATCAGGGTATGCATGGCCTTCCCTCCTTTCCGTTCGGGCGGCAGCTTTTGCTGCCGAAAGCTTCCTGTCCGCCACAGCTGCGGCGCGGGTGGTCTGACGGGGACTGTCTCGCGTAGCGCAGCCGGGGGAGCTGCACTGAGACAAAGAGAAGGAGGTCGCACTTGGGCCGCCTTCGCGCGAACGCGTTATCAATCGCAACTTTACTTTACAATTCCCTGTCGGGTCTGTCAAGACTGCGACCGATGGATGCTCTCCTCTTCAAATGATTTTGTAAGACCTCCGAGAAAGGCCTGCAACGACCGATCTGTTATAATGAGGACAGGCAGTGGCTCTCTCCTGCAAGACTGGGAGCAGCACCGAAAAACTGTCTGCCGCTTCTACTCAACAGTCCGGCATTCCCGGGTAATTCAACAGCCTTTTTGAGTCCGACGGCCCGGGGATGACCAGCCGAAGGCATCGCTTGGAAAAGATTCCAGCACGGAAGAGTGCCCGATCGACTCTGACGGAGGATCTGAGACCATGACGCGGTTTGCGCGCCTAGCTTTGCTCGCAGTCATAATAACGGCCCTCACCGCCGGCACGGCTCCGGCGGAGACAGGAGGGGTGGCTTTCTACGATGCGTTCGGAGGCATCGCTCTTTCCGAGTGCAGCATTCCCGCCGGTGTGGACCCGGTCCGCACGGTCCTTGAACACCTTCTGGTAGGCCCGTCAGATGAAGATCTGGCCTACGCCCTGACGTCGGCCATCCCGCCCGGGGTGCGGCTCACCGGCCTGCAGCGCGAGGATCGCAGGCTGGTTGTGGAGCTCTCGCCCGAGATCCTCGACGGGCTGGACGATGCCAGTCTGGCCCGGATCTTCAACCAGTTCCGGGCCACGCTGTTCAGCTTCGAGGACATCTCCGATATCCGCCTGCAGTGCGACGGACTTCCTCTGGCCTCATACCTGCCTCCCGCCCCCGATGTGAGAGGACAGGGGGAAGAAGCCCTCGTGTTTCCGGCCTCCGGGGCACTGGCAGGGAAGAAGATCACCATCGGTCCCTCCCACGGCCTTTACTGGAACGGCTCAAGCTGGGTCTATCAGCGTCCTGAGACGTGCGGACTGGGAGAGGCCATCCGGGAGGATCTGAACAGCATCCGGCTGATGCAGTTTCTGCATCGCTACCTGACGCAGGACGGAGCCACAGTGTATGTGCCGCGTCAGTTGAACGAGTCCGTCTGCTGCCACAGCGCGACTGGTAACAACTGGTGGCGGCTTGCGGCGCGCTACTGGCTGCAGTATCTGGGACTGCCTGCCAGCGTCTGGGATTCATCCACAACAGACCTGAATGACGACATCCGAGCAAGACCGCTTTATGCGGACTACGTGGGCTCCAACATCTACATTTCGCATCACACAAACGCTTACAACGGCACGGTCAGCGGCACCGAGGTCTACTATGACTCGGCCATGGAGAAGCCCGCACACGTCACCAACAGCCGGACACTGGCCCAGAGGACGAAGAGCGCCATCGAGGCAGCCATCCGCGCAGCATACGATCCTTCGTGGCCCATCCGCAACGGCGGACAGCCGCGGGACGCGAACGGAGCTTATGGAGAGATACGCATCCCCAATCAGCCGGCCTGCCTTGTGGAGCTGGCCTTCCACGACAACTGCAGCAAGGATGCGCAGTATCTGGTGGACCCTGTCTTCCGCTCCATCTCGCAGTGGGGGCTGTACAAAGGCATATGTGACTACTTCGGTGTGACGCCGACATGGGATCTGCGCTCGTATGAGGTGGTGAGCCACACCATCCCCGCGCTGGTCAAGGGAGGGACCAGCTTCACCGCCTCCATCACCCTGCGCAATCGCGGATGCATGTGGAACGAGCAGCACCAGTTCCGCCTGGGCGCCGTGGGGGACTCCGACCCGCTGGCGACCGTCACCAGAGTGACCGTGCCGGGAAACATCGGGCCGGGCGACATGGTGACCTTCCAGATCCCGATGACCGCCCCCCTTACCGACCTGGCCTACTACACCGACTGGAGAATGGTGCACGAGATGCGGACCTGGTTCGGTCCCACCGTCGCACAGGTGGTGAGTGTGGACTCCTCCCCGCCCACGAGCCCGGGGCCGGTGGATGATGGAGGGCCGACCCAGGTCTCGGCCACGCGCATCAACGCCTCCTGGCAGCAGAGCACCGACGCGAAGGCCGGGCTGGCCGGCTATTTCTATCGGGTCACCGAGCTGAACGGGCCCGAAATTCTGGCGTGGACGTCCGCCGGCCTGAACACCAGCGTCACGATCCCCCTGTCCCTGGTTCCCGGCCGGACGTATCAGGTCTGGGTGAAGGCCGTAGACAACTTCGGATGGGAGACGACTCCGGTGGCATCCCCGGGAGTCACGGTAATCCCGCTTAACCCGGTGAAGGTGGGAGCGGCCAAAATGCAGGCCGACGGACAGCCGGTTCTTCTGCAGGGAGTGGTCATCAGCGCCGTGTTCGGGGGCCATTACTACGTTCAGGAGGCGGACCGGTCCGCGGGCATCCGCGTGGAGGGCTCCGCGCCGGCGTCGCCCGGGCACCGGGTGAACCTGCGAGGCATCCTGGGAAGCGTCGGCGGCGAGCGGACACTTCACAGTGCCGAGCTGTCCGGGAGCGCTCTTCCCGGGGCGGTTCCCGCTCCTCTGGCCCTTTCGGGACGGGGACTGGGAGGCTCCGATCTTAATCCGTTCACTCCCGGGGTGGCCGACGGTGTGGGTCTGAACAACCTGGGACTGTATGTCCGGGTGTGGGGACTGGTCACGGAGGTTTCCGGCACGGGATTCCGGATCAATGACGGAAGCGTGGACGGCGGCGTGTGGATCGAAAGCGGGACGTTCCACCGACCCGCCATCGGCCAGTTTGCGGTAGTGTCCGGGATCTCTTCGGTGCGTCAGCCCGGATCGCAACGCCAGGTGAAGGTTTGGCGGGACCCGGATATTTCGCCATAGCCGTCCCTGCGGCCTGCGGGAGGTCCGCGGGCAGAAAAATGAAGGTGTCCGCCCCGCCGGTGGTCGAAGACTGCTTTTAGCAGTCTGCTGCAAAGGACAGTTCCTGATTTGACACCACGTGAAAAAGTCCTGGCCGCCCTCTCCCCGGAAGGGGCGGCCCATTTTGCCGCCGTCATCCCGTACGAAGGGATCTATTTCCGCGACCGCTGGTTCGAGCTTAGCCCGCGGCCGTGGTGGCATCTGCATTCCCCGGACATCGAACAGCAGCTCGGCTGGAGGCGCGATGCGGCGCAGGCGCTGGGGCAGGACTGGTTCGCCGTCGGTCCCTCCATGAGCGCCGAGGACCGCGAGGCGCTAAGCATGGAAGAGCGGCCGGAAGGCGTATTCTGCGTTGACAGACGGACCGGAGAGGAGCGCCGTCTCGAGGAGCCCCGGGTGAGCGGCATCCCCGACTCCGGCGAGTCGCTCTCCGTGCAGCCTCCGTCCCTCCCGGCCACGCTGGAAGAGGTGGATGCCGCGATCGCTCCTGCCGATCCCGCACTCCCGCAGCGGATCCTTCAGGAGGGTCGCGGCGAACTGGCGAGCCGGTGCCTGCAGGACTTCGGGGCAGACCTGTTCCCGATCTCGCACGTCAGCTCCCCTCTGTGGACCTGCTATGACCATTGGGGATTCGAGGGGATGATGTTGCTTCTGATGGACTCCCCTGAAGTGGTGCTACGGGCGTGTGAGCGGAACCTGGAGCACCAGCTCGTGGGGGTCCAGATAGCGCGGGAAATGGGCGCACAGGGCATCTGGATCGAGGAGTGCATGCTGGACATGATCCGCCCCGACGACTACCGCACCTTCAATCTGCCGTTCCTTAGGAGGATGACGGAGGCCATCCGGGAGGCGGGGATGTTCAGCATCCATTATTTCTGCGGGAACCCGGGGCGTCACTGGGACTGCCTGCTGGATACGGGCGCGGACGCCCTTGCGCTGGAGGAGGGGAAGAAGGGCTTCGAGATCCCCATCGATCAGGTAGTCGAGCGCGTGGGCGGCAGGATGTGCGTGCTGGGCAATCTGGACTCCATCGGCGTATTGCAGGACGGTACGGATGAGGATCTGGAGCGTGAGGTCAGGCGGCAGCTCGCCGCGGGGCGGACCAACGATGGCCGTTTCATTATGAGTCTGGGCAGTCCGGTGACGCCGGGAACTCCAGTCTCGCGTGTCCGGCGCTATTGCGACCTGGTCCACAGCATCCGCCTCTGAAACGCCCGGCTTACTGTCTCTCGATAGCCACGGAGACCCTTGCCGGAAGGAGGTCCCCGTGCTACCATCCCGCGGGCGGCAGATGCCAAGGGGCCGCCCGCGAGGAGCTGGAATGCTGAAGAAACTTGATCTGAACGGGGCGTGGATGGCGCGCGGATTCGACGGGCAGCATGGAGGCCCGGAGAGTTTTCTGGGCGACAGGGCCGACCTGCGCACATTCCTTCCGGCGCAGGTTCCGGGAGACATTCACCTGGACCTGCAGCGCGCCGGGCTGGTGGGCGACTACAACATCGGGCTGAACGCGCAGGATCAGCGGTGGGTGGAGGAGCAGTACTGGCTCTACCGCCGCACCTTCGACGCCCCGGCGGACGCCGCGGATAAGCGGGCGTGGCTGGTCTTCGAAGCGCTGGACCTGTGCGCGCGCATCTTCCTGAACGGTGAGGAGATCGGCTCGCACGCGAACCGCTTCGTGCCCTGCCGCTTGGACGTGACGGGCAGGTTGCGCGAGGGCGAGAATGTGCTTTGCGTGCTGGTGGAAAGCGGGCTCTACTCGGTCTCGGAGAAGCCCGGGCGCGACTACTCCCTCCAGATGGACCATCCCCTGCACAAGAGGAGCTGGCTGCGCAAGCCACAGTATAGCTTCTCCTGGGACTGGGCTCCGCGCCTAGTGAACGTGGGGATCCACGGCGATGTGCGCCTGGAGTGGACGGATGCTCCGCGTCTGGATTCCCTCACCATCTACCCCGAGCTGTCCGCTGACCACTCCACAGCGAAGATCCACGTCGTCGCATTCGTGGACCGGGTGTCCGATGCAAACCCGAAGGCGACGCTCCGCGTCCGCGTGCCTGAGACGGGAGCGGAAACCACCGTGGATGTCGAGTTGAAAGAAGACGTGACGTGCGTGGCGGCTGCGGTGGATATCCCTGCTCCAAAGCTCTGGTGGCCCCGGCCGCACGGAGATCAGCCGCTCTATGCGATGGAGATCGAGCTGCTTCAGGACGGTCGCCCCGTGGACTCGGCGAAGCGCCGGAC
>CALCJH010000084.1 GCA_937967775.1 uncultured bacterium
CCAGCTGGTGGGCGCTCTCCCCTATCCCTCACCCGAAAAACTGGCCCAACTGCCTGAGAAGGATCTGGACCCGGAGCATCTGCTGGTCTGGTTGAAGGAGGGTTAGGTCCGGAGTCAGCCCTCCCCGGACGCAGGCCGGGCCAACAGCTCAAGCAATGCCTGCACCACCCCGCCGATGGTGTGAGGGTCCGCCTCCGCATGGACCGGCAGGCCCAGGTCGCGCGCCGTCCGGCTGGTAACGGGGCCGATAGACACCACCTTCACCGTCTCCGGAAGCCGGAAATCGGGCGTGTCCAGACCGGCCAGCTTCACGAAGTTGCGGACGGTGGAGGAGCTGGTAAACGTCACGGCGTCCACCGTCCCGGCGGCCAGCATCAACCGCAGCTCCGCCGCCTCCGTGTCCGCGGCCACGGTCCGGTAGCAGGGGACTACATCCACCTCGCAGCCGTGCCTGCGGAGCTGCTCCGGGATCAGCTCCCGCGCGTCCTCCGCCCGGGGGATCAACACCCGCACACCCGGGCGCTTCTCAGGGAACTCCTCCACGAAGGACTCCCCCACAAAACGGCCGGGAACGAAGTCCACCGTCAGTGAGCGCTCCTCCACGGCGCGGCGCGTACCCTCGCCCATCACGCCGATCTGAATACCGGCGAGCGCCCGGACATCTCCGCCCAGCCGGAAGATCCGGTCCAGGAAGAAGCGCACGCCATTTACGCTGGTGAAGACCACCCAGTCGTAGCTCTCCAGCTCCTCGATGGCGCGGTCCAGCCGCTCCAGCGAGGGGCCATCCTCCAGCGGACGGCACGAGATGACGGGAAACTCGATGACGCCGGCGCCGAGCGACTCCAGGGCCTCTGTGAGCTCGCTTGCCTGCTCACGCGAACGCGTGACCACCACGTGCCGCCCGGAAAGCGGCCGGATATCGAACCAGCGCAGCTTCTCCCTCAGCCGCACCACCTCGCCCACCACCAGGATGGCGGGCGGCTTCACCGCATCCTCCTCGGCCGCCTGCGCAATGGCTTCCAGCGGAGCCGTGACTGTGTGCTGCTCCGGACGCGTTCCCCACTCGATGACCGCTGCCGGCGTGCCTCCCGGACGGCCGTTCGCGATGAGCCGCTCCGCGATCTGCGCTAGGTTGCCGACCCCCATCAGGAAGACCAGCGTGTCCACGCCGCGCGCCAGAGCCTGCCAGTCCAGAGAAGACTCCTCCTTCGCGGGATCCTCGTGACCGGTGACGATGGCCAGCGAGCTGGCGCAGTCCCGATGGGTGACAGGAATCCCCGCATACGCCGGAACGGCGATGGCCGACGTGATGCCGGGAATCACTTCAAAAGGCACGCCGGCGGCCGCAAGGGCCTCGGCCTCCTCGCCCCCACGCCCGAAGACGAACGGATCCCCACCCTTGACGCGCGCGACCACTTTGCCATCCCTGCCGCGGCTCACCAGAAGGGCGTTGATCTCCTCCTGTTTCAGGGTGTGGCGCTCCGGGGTCTTTCCAGCGTAGATCAGCTCCGCATCCTCCCGCGCGTGGCGGAGCACGGCGGGATGGATCAGACGGTCGTAGACGATGACATCGGCGGCCGCGATGGCCTTCGCGGCCTTCAGGGTCAGCAGACCCGGATCTCCCGGACCTGCTCCTACCAGATAAACCTTGCCGGTTCCGGCCGTGACCTTCATCGCGGAGCTCTCTTTCCGTCAATCGCCCCTCCCCGTATTCACAACAGCACAAGAGGCGAACCTATTGTTCCCGGGGTGTTGTTCGGGCTACAATGCCTCTCAGTCCAGTGAGCAAATATACACCTGACAGGCAGGAATTCGCACAGCGCGCCCGCCGCGGCAACCTTGTGGCCGTATACCGGGAGATTCTGGCGGACATGGAGACACCTGTGTCCGCCTTCCGGAAGGCGGCCGCGGGCAGCTACGCTTTTCTTCTCGAGTCCGTGGAAGGCGGCGAGCGAATCGGCCGCTACTCGTTCCTGGGAAGCGAGCCTTTCTGTGTCATCCGCACCCGTGGGGATGAGGTCCGCGTGCTGGAGGATGGGGAGGAACGGGCTTTCCGCCTCCAGAGCGGGCAGGATCCGCTCCATGTGCTGAAGGATCACCTGGGGCGCTACCGGTGGATGGGCGGAGAGGACCTTCCGGCGTTCTGCGGCGGAGCTGTGGGCTATGTCGGCTACGACACGGTCCGCCACTTCGAGTCCCTTCCCGGCACGCCCGTGGACGATGCAGGACTGGATGACTGCGTCTTTCTGCTGACGGACAGTATCCTCATCTTCGACCACGTAAGGCACCGCGTGAAGGTGCTGGTGAACGCGCGCGTGGAGGGTGACCCGGACGCAGCTTACGACCGCGCCGTCCAGCGCATCGAGCAATTGATCGAACGTCTCCGGCAGCCGCTGGAGCCCTCCCCGCCATCAGGCGGCAGCGGGGAGCCTCTGAGCGTCACTCCCAACATTACGCCGGAGCAGTACCGGGAAGCAGTGCGGAGATGCAAGGAGTACATCGTGGCTGGAGACGTCATCCAGGTGGTGCTCTCACAGCGTCAGGCGGTGCCCGTCCGTTCCCACCCGTTCGACATCTACCGCGCCCTGCGTTCCGTGAACCCGTCTCCGTATATGTATTACCTGAGCTTGGACGGGCTGCATATCGTGGGCAGCTCGCCTGAGATCCTGGTCCGGCTGGAAGACGGCGTCGTCACTACGCGTCCCATTGCCGGGACGCGGCCTCGCGGGCGCTCCAGTGAGGAGGATGCGGCGCTGGAGCAGGAACTGCTGGCCGACGAAAAGGAGAAGGCCGAGCACATCATGCTGGTGGACCTGGGACGCAACGACCTGGGACGCGTGTGCGAATATGGAACCGTCCGCGTGGACGACCTGATGACCATCGAGCGCTACTCGCACGTCATGCACATCGTCAGCAATGTCACGGGCCGCCTTGCCCCCGGGAAGGACGCATTTGACGTGCTGCGGGCCACATTCCCGGCCGGAACCGTCTCCGGCGCTCCCAAGATCCGGGCCATGGAGATCATAGACGAGTTGGAGACCACCCGGCGGGGCCCGTACGCGGGAGCCCTGGGCTATGTGTCCTTCTCCGGCGATCTGGACATGGCCATCACCATCCGCACCATCCTGGTAAAGGATGGAGTGGCCACAGTGCAGGCCGGAGCCGGCATCGTCGCAGACTCCGTGGAGGACAGAGAGCATCAGGAGTGCATGAACAAAGCGCGGGCGCTTGTCCGCGCACTGGAAATCGCGGAGGGCGGGCTGGAGTAGCACCGCTCGCCGTCTGCCGCTCCGGGCCTCCCGCC
Source organism: uncultured bacterium (assembly GCA_937967775.1). Taxonomy (GTDB): domain Bacteria; phylum Armatimonadota; class UBA5829; order DSUL01; family DSUL01; genus CALCJH01. The sequence continues at coordinate 3,305 of CALCJH010000084.1, forward strand.
CGGGAAGGAATCCGCAGACGATGATCCTTGTCATTGACAACTACGACAGCTTCACATACAACCTGGTGCAGTATCTGGGTGAGATGGGCGAGGAGCTTGTGGTCTACCGCAACGACGAGATCACGGTGGACGAGATTGAACGCATGGCTCCGGACCGAATCGTCATCTCGCCCGGCCCGTGCACCCCGAATGAAGCCGGCGTCTCGGTGGAGACCATCCGCCGGCTGGCCGGTAAGATTCCCTTGCTGGGCGTCTGTTTGGGGCACCAGTCCATTGGAGCGGCGTTCGGGGGAGAAATCGTCCGCGCCAAGGCGCCGATGCACGGGAAGACCTCACTCATCCACCACGACGGCAGAGGAGTGTTCACCGGTCTGGAGAACCCTTTCGTCGCAACCCGCTATCATTCCCTGGTGATCCGCAGAGAGACCATCCCGGACTGCCTGAAGATCAGCGCCTGGACGGAGGACGGGGAGATCATGGGGGTCCGGCACCGGGATTTCCCTGTGGAAGGGGTGCAGTTCCACCCGGAGTCCATCCTGACCCGGGCCGGCAAGGAGCTGCTGCGCAACTTCGTGGCGGGCACGTGGGAGCCTGAGGCGAGCGCCGCGGAGGCGGTCCGGTGATCGTCGAGGCCATCCGCAGACTGGCTTCAGCGGAAAACCTGAGCCGCGACGAGGCGTTCGCCGTGATGTCGGCGATCATGGAGGGCGAGGTCACTCCGGCCCAGATCGCCGCGTTCGTTACAGCCCTGCGGATGAAGGGGGAGACCAGCGAAGAGGTCTGCGGTCTGGCGCAGGCCATGCGGGAGCACTCTCTCAAGGTCCCGGTGACCCGTCCGTCGGTGGTGGACACCTGCGGGACGGG
>CALCJH010000085.1 GCA_937967775.1 uncultured bacterium
CGGCGGGACTGACACTGGAGAGCCTGCGGGAGGCAGGATTCGCCTGAGGGGAGCGCCCGGAATCGGACCTGTGAATGCCTGATACCGAGACACAGATCTTCTGCAGCATTGAAGAGGCGCTCGAAGAGCTCCGGCAGGGCCGGATGCTCATCGTGGTGGATGACGAGGACCGCGAAAATGGGGGCGACTTCGTTATGGCTGCGGAGCATATTACCCCTGAGGCTGTGAACTTCATGGCAAAGCACGGCCGGGGGCTGATCTGCGTTCCCACCACGGCCGACCGTCTGCGGGAGCTGGGGCTCGGCATGATGGTCGAGGACAACACCTCGAAACTGGGCACACAGTTTGCCGTCTCAGTGGATGCCAGACGCGGCACCACGACGGGCATCTCGGCATTTGACAGGGCCGTCACTATCCGGCTCTTTGCCGACCCGGATGCCCGCCCGGAAGACTTCTGTGTTCCCGGGCACATCTTTCCTCTGCGGGCGGAGGAGGGCGGGGTACTGGTCCGCGCCGGACATACGGAGGCCGTCGTGGATATGCTCCGGCTGGCCGGGCTGACTCAGGCGGGAGTGCTGTGCGAGATCCTCAGCGAAGATGGCGGGATGGCCCGCGTGCCGGAGCTTGCGGAGATCGCGCGGCGGCACGGCCTCAAGATGACCACTGTGGCCAGCCTCATCCGCTACCGCCGCCTTAAAGAGAAGCTGGTCCGCCGCGTGGCCACTGCACACCTTCCCACGCAGTGGGGTCATTTCATTGCGCACGCCTACGAGGCGGACATCGAGGCGAATCCGTATATCGCTCTGGTGATGGGCGATGTAACGAGCGAGGAGCCCGTCCTTGTTCGCATCCACTCCGGGTGTCTGACGGGTGATGCCCTGCGTTCCCTGCGCTGTGATTGCGGGGACCAACTGGACCTTGCGATGCGGCGCATCGCGGAGGAGGGGAGGGGTGTGCTGCTCTATATCCAGCAGGAGGGTCGCGGTATCGGGCTGGTCAATAAGCTGAAGGCCTACGTGCTCCAGGATCACGGCGCGGATACCGTCGAGGCGAATGAGCTCTTGGGATTTCCGGCCGATATCCGGGACTATTCGCTGGGAGCGCAGGTGCTGGAGGATTTGGGGCTGCGCCGCATAAGGCTGATGACCAACAATCCGGCAAAGTTCGCCGCGCTTGAGGGATACGACCTGGAGATCGTGGAACGCGTGCCTCTCATCGCGGGTGAGCGACCCGAGAGCAGGCGGTATCTGGAGACCAAGCGCACCAAGCTGGGACACCTGTTGTCGGAGGATTGCTCCTGCTGCAGAGCGGAAGAGGAGAGCGTCCCTGGAGACAGCGTGGTCCGGGACGAGGAGAAGACGTCCATTGGCTGAGATCATCGAAGGAAGACTGAATGCGGGCGGGATGCGGTTCGGCATCGTCGCCAGCAGGTTCAACGAGTTCATCACGGGAAGGCTTCTGGAGGGAGCGCTGGACGCGCTGCGGCGGCACGGAGCCGCGGAGGAGGGCATTACCGTCGCATGGGTGCCGGGCTCCTACGAGATTCCGCTTGCCGCGCGGAAGATGGCGGACAGGGACGTAGATGCCGTCATCTGCCTTGGGGCGCTGATCCGCGGCAGCACGCCGCACTTCGACTACATCGCCGCCGAGGTGTCCAAGGGGATCGCTCTGGTGGGGCTTGAGACCGGAAAGCCGGTCATTTTCGGGGTTCTGACGTGCGACACCATCGAACAGGCCGTCGAGCGGGCCGGCACAAAAGCCGGTAACAAAGGGGCCGACGCCGCCGTTGCGGCCATCGAGATGGTGGATCTGCTGAGACAGTTAGGTTGAGGATCTGACGGCTTTGAAGAAGTCGCTCGCGTTGCTGATCGCCGGTTGCGTTCTGGGCGTGCTGATCTATCTGAACGTCCAGAGGATGATGGGGGGCAGGGGACTGCCTCTCGCGGGTGAGCAGGGGGACGTGCTTCCTCCTCCTTCCAATGCTCCCATTCCTTCCGGGTTGAAGGAGAGTCCTACCCGGATCGCCGCAGCCAAGCTGGAGCGTGTCGTGGTCAACATTGACACGCTGGGACGTCCCATTGGCATCCCGGACTGGTTCGGGATGGCCACGCGTTATGTTCAGCCGCAGGGAGCGGGCTCGGGCGTTATCATCCGGTCCGACGGTTTTATCGTCACGAACGATCACGTGGTGCGTGATGCTCAGACCATTGACGTGACGCTGTTCGACGGCCGCAAAGTGCGGGGCGAACTCTGGGGGCGCGATCCGCAGTCGGACCTGGCCATCGTCAAGATTCCCCGCAACAACCTGCCGGTGGCGCGGCTGGGGGACTCGGACCAGATAGCTGTCGGTGACCCGGTGATCGCGGTCGGCAACGCTCTGGGGCTGGGAACCACGGTGACAACGGGCATCATCAGCGCGCGGGAGCGCTCCGTACAGGGACCGGACGGGAACCGCGCCCTCGAGAAGGCCATCCAGACCGATGCCGCCATCAACCGGGGCAACTCCGGCGGCGCGCTTGCGCTGTTGAACGGCGACGTGATTGGCATCAATACGGCCATCTTCTCTACCAATGAGGGCGGTGGGAACATCGGGATTGGCTTCGCCATTCCCTCCAACACCGTGCGCAAGATCGCCAATGCGTTGATCAAGAATAGAAAGGTGGAGCGTCCGGCGCCCGCCTGGGTGGGCATTTGGTACATGGGCATGTCCGCTGAAGTCGCTCAGGCAGTGGAGCAGGAGCTCGGTTTCCGGTATCCGCAGCCCGATACGGGAATTCTGGTCCGGCGGGTGGAGCCCGGAAGCCCAGCGGAGGTTGCGGGCATCAGACCATGGGATCAGGTGCTGGATATGGACGGCAAGCCGATCAATCAGCAGAGCGATTTCGCCGATGCCATCCACGAGCTCAAGCCCGGAGACAGTGTGAAGTTGAAGATCTACCGTCCGGCCACCGGAAGCACGCTCACCGTCACGGTGCGTCTGGCGGCAGCTCCGCGCAATCTGCCGGCCGCGGGAGTGCCGGAGGGAGTTCCCTCGCAGCCTAGAGGAGGTCTGCGACTCCCCTTCTAGCGCTGGCTTCCACCAGCCGCCATTCCCGGACGGGGTAGATCAGGAGCCGGCGATGATCCTCACGTTGGAAACGGAGCGTGGCGGAAGTCTCGAAGTCCGTCGCCGTGCCTCCTTGGCTACGGAGCCGGACGCGGGCGCGAACCTCTGCGGTGGCGGAGTCTCCGTTGACGCGAATGGAGTCCACCTCCAGATCTGCGCGGATCTCGTGGATGTCGCGGAAGGCCTGGAGCAGCAGGAGTCGGATCTCTTTCTTCGTTCCGCCTTCTCCCTGATAGTTGTCGGAGAGGATAGAAAGAGCCTGTCCCAAATTCTTGGTGCTGGCGGCGGTGCGGGCCCGCTCCAGCAACTCCCGGATCTGCTCTTCGTCTGTGCCGCGGGGGCGAGTCGCGAACCAGCCGGCGGCAAGAGCCGCTGCTAGGACTGCCGCTACGATGAAAGTCCTCAACACGGGACGAATCCTCCTTCCGCTTCAGACCGGCGCTATTGTGCGCCTGTGGCCCTGCCTGCGGCAACCTCGGGGCGAGGTGACCGGATGACCGGTTCTCTTCCGGAGGGGTGGCGCAGGACGATCGAGGAGCTCCGGCAGCAGGGCGGGACGGTCCTTGTCATCGGGGCGGTGGATGTCGGCAAGACGTCTTTCTGTCTGGCGCTGAGTCTCGCGGCGGTTCTCAGGGGACTGCGGTGCGGAGTGGTGGATGCGGACACCGGTCAATCGGAGATCGGGCCGCCCACCACGGTGGGGTGCGGCGTGGTTGAGGGGACGCCATCTTCCCTGTCTCAATTGGACCCGCTGAGCCTCTTTTTCGTGGGAAGCACGTCTCCACCCGGACACCTCACGCCGCTCGTCGTCGGTGCGCGGCGTATGGCTGATCGTCTGCGATCGGAGGGATGCGATCTGACCGTCGTGGACTTCCCCGGCTTCGTGCAGGGACCGGCCGCCAGGGTGCTGGTGGAAGGCGTCGTCGCATCCTTGCGTCCCACGGTCGTTGTTGCCATTCAGGCCCGGGACGAGCTGGCTCCCCTGCTGGCGGGCGCGCGGGGCATGGAAGCTCCGCGGCTGGTGACCCTGGAGCCTGCTCCGATGGCCCGCCGGCGCAGCGCCGAGGAGCGCGCCACGCGGCGCCGCCTGAAGTTCGCGGAATACTTCGGAAAGTCCACCGTTCTGGATCTGGACCTGCGCTCGTGCGCGCTGGCTGGCTCCAGTCCCTTCGGTGGGGTTCCCCTGAGGCCGAACCTGCGCCGCTTTATCGAGCGCCGCGCTTCCGCGGAGGTGTTGTACGCGGAGCAGGGTGGCGGGAGGATCGTGGTCATCACAAGGACGCCTCTGGATGGCGCGGCCCGGGCCCGTATCGAGGAGGGTGTAAACGGGCTGGACGTGGTGGCCATTCCGGCGGGTTGGCTTCAGAACCGGTTGCTGGGGCTGGTGGATGGTATGGGAGAGCACCTGGCGGTAGGCATTCTCGAACAGATGGACCTTTCGACTCTGAAGGCATCGGTGCGCGCGCCGCTCCACAGCGCGGCGAGCATCCGGCAGGTGATCTTCGGATCCCTCTGCGTCCGGGTGGATGGGACAGAGCTGGGGACGTCAGGGCAGGCCGAGCTTCGCCTTTTCGACAACGGGCCGAGGGAGGCCGGGACTGCTCGATGATCAGATCTCTCACACTGGTGCGTCACGGGGAAAGCCAGTGGAATGCCATCCGGGTCATCCAGGGACATCTGGACTCGCCTCTTTCGGAGGCAGGGCGCGCTCAGGCCCGAGCGTTGTCAGCTGTGCTCCGGCAGGGCGAGTACGATTGCGTATTTTCCAGTGACCTTTCCCGCGCGATGGAGACGGGGCGGCTGGCTCTCGGAAGCGATGCGGAGATCATTGCGGAACCTCGCCTGCGGGAACACTGTTTCGGACGTTGGCAGGGGTTATCTCCTGAGGACGTGCAGCGGCGCTTCCCGGACGAATGGAGCCGTTACCGCGCGGATCCCCTCACAGTCCGGCCCGAAGGTGGAGAATCTGTGACGGACCTCCGGGACCGGGTGGCGGGTCTGCTGGATGAGTGGCACGAGCGGCTGGCTGGCAGGCGCGTTCTAGTATTCACGCACGGCGGAGTGGTGCGGGTATCCGTGATGGTGGCGCTGGGACTGCCGTTGTCTCCCTGGGGACGGTTGAGGGTGCCGAACGCTTCTGTGACATCGCTGGAGTTCGAGCGGGATGGCGCAAGGCTGCTCTGCTTTGGCAGCGTGGGTCATCTGGAGGCCCTCAAGTTAGTGGCAGGAACTGCGGAAGAGGTGAATGGCGATGCGGCCTAGCCTGCTTCGT